>DASQDS010000160.1:0-5880 GCA_035634075.1 Pilimelia sp.
GGCCGGCGCGGCGAACCCGGCGGCCCCGGCCACGCCCGGCGAGGAGCCCGCCGAGGACATCGACCCGGAGGAGCTGGCGGCGGCACTCGAGGACGTGGTCGTCGAGGAGCCGGCGGAGCTGGCCGAGGCCGCGCAGGCCGACGCCCAGGCCGACGACGACTTCGACTGGGACGACGAGGAGTCCGAGGCACTCAAGCAGGCGCGGCGCGATGCCGAGCTGACCGCGTCGGCCGACTCCGTCCGGGCGTACCTCAAGCAGATCGGCAAGGTCCCGCTGCTCAACGCCGAGCAGGAGGTGGAGCTGGCCAAGCGGATCGAGGCCGGGCTGTACGCCGCGGAGCGGCTGCGCGCCGCCGACGAGGCCGCCGAGCAGCTGCCCATCCAGCTCAACCGGGACCTGCTGTGGATCTCACGGGACGGTGAGCGGGCGAAGAACCACCTGCTGGAGGCCAACCTGCGGCTCGTGGTCTCGCTGGCCAAGCGCTACACCGGCCGCGGGATGGCCTTCCTCGACCTGATCCAGGAGGGCAACCTCGGCCTGATCCGCGCGGTGGAGAAGTTCGACTACACCAAGGGCTACAAGTTCTCCACGTACGCCACCTGGTGGATCCGCCAGGCGATCACCCGCGCCATGGCCGACCAGGCCCGCACCATCCGCATCCCGGTGCACATGGTCGAAGTGATCAACAAGCTGGGCCGGATCCAGCGCGAGCTGCTCCAGGACCTGGGCCGCGAGCCCACACCCGAAGAGCTCGCCAAGGAGATGGACATCACCCCGGAGAAGGTGCTGGAGATCCAGCAGTACGCCCGGGAGCCCATCTCGCTGGACCAGACCATCGGCGACGAGGGCGACAGCCAACTCGGCGACTTCATCGAGGATTCCGAGGCCGTGGTGGCCGTGGACGCCGTCTCGTTCTCCCTGCTCCAGGACCAGCTCCAGCAGGTGCTGCAGACGCTCTCCGAGCGCGAGGCCGGCGTGGTGCGGCTGCGCTTCGGCCTCACCGACGGGCAGCCCCGCACGCTGGACGAGATCGGCCAGGTGTACGGCGTCACCCGCGAGCGGATCCGCCAGATCGAATCCAAGACCATGTCGAAGCTGCGGCACCCCTCCCGCTCCCAGGTGCTCCGGGACTACCTCGACTGATCAACTTGGCGGACCGTGGCACGCTTCTCCCAGCGTGCTAACTTGCGCCCGAAACCAGACCGTTGCCCAACCGAGATCATTGGCGTGGCACCCTTGGAGCACGACAGACTGTCGGTCAGGTGTGACGTCGGTCCCCCCGGGGCACACTGGGAACGCCGGCAAGCCCGTTGGTGTTGGACGATAACGATGAGCAGAGCACGATTCGAGAGAGCGTGTTCATCGGTGACGACCCGAGGAGGAAGGCGATGACCCCGACCCTCACGCCGCCGCCGGAAACGGTGGCCCCACCTGCCGCCGATGAACGGTGCGACCGTTGCAACGCTGCCGGCAAGCTGAAGATCATGCTGGCGGGTGGCAGCGAGCTGGTGTTCTGCGGGCACCACGCGAACAAGTACGCCGAGGATCTCGTGAAGATCGCGGTGCAGTTCGCGGCGGACCCGGAATTCACCTGGCGCGGTGCCGACCTGATGGCGAACTAAACGACAAAACACCGACCACATACTGCCAAGGAGGCGCCCACCCATCCGGGTGGGCGCCTCCTGCCGCGGGGCCCAACCGAGATCTTGGACCGCAAGCCACCGTTTCGGGGGGTCACGGGACCAAGATCCAGTGCGCGGCGCCCCAATGGGCCATCCCCACCGCACGGTCCCGGTCGGAGCCCGCCACACGCCACACCACGCCCCCCACCCGAGATCTTGGACCGCAAGCCACCGTTTCGGGGGTCAGGGGACCAAGATCTCGTCGCGGGCAGGGTCGCCGGCTCTGTGCGGCTAACCGACCGTCCGCCGGCAGGCCGGTCAACCGAGGCCTGCCCGTCGGAGCCGGGGGCCTCGTCACATCGTCTGGATCGTCGCGATCCGCTCTTCGAGCTGCTCGATCGTGGCCTGGGCGCTCGGCGGCCCACCGCACAGCCGGCGCAGCTCGGCATGGATCTTGCCGTGGGGCAGGTTCGTCCGGTGGTGGTGGGCGGCGACCAGCGCGTTGAGCTGGCGGCGGAGCGCGATCCGGCGTTCCGCCGCTGAGCGCGGCGCCGCCGGCTCACGGGGCGCCGGCACCGGCTCGGCGGCGGCCGTCCGCCGGACCCGCTGGGCGGCCAGCTGGTCCGCCTGGCGCTTGGTCAGCAGCGCCGAGACCTGGTCCGCCGTCAGCAGGCCGGGCAGGCCCAGGTAGTCCTCTTCCTCCGGCGTGCCGGTGCGCACGGGCGTGCCGAAGGAGGCGCCGTCGAAGATGACCTGGTCGAGCTCCGCCGTCGCCGACAGCGCCTCGAACCGCTTTTCCAGCTCGCCGCTGGCCTGCTCGCTGCGCTGGGCGCGCTCCAGCAGTTCGTCGTCGAAGCCCTCGCGCCGCTTCGGCTCCCCCAGCACGTGGTCCCGCTGGGCCTCCATCTCGCTGGCCAGGCCGAGGAGGTGCGGCACGGAGGGCAGGAAAACCGTGGCGGTCTCCCCCGGCTGGCGGGCGCGGACGAACCGGCCGATCGCCTGCGCGAAGTACAGGGGGGTGGAGGCGCTGGTGGCGTACACGCCGACGGCCAACCGCGGGATGTCCACGCCCTCGGAGACCATCCGCACCGCGACAAGCCAGCGCTGTTCGGAGGGCGTGAACGCCGCGATCCGGCCGGAGGAGCCGGCGTCGTCGGAGAGGACGACCACGGCCTTCTCGCCGGTGACCGTCTCGATGAGCCGGGCGTACGCCCGCGCGGACTGCTGGTCGGAGGCGATGACCAGCCCGCCGGCGTCGGTCATGCCGCCCGCCCGCAGCACCTGGAGCCGGGCGTCGGCGGCGCGCAGCACCTGCGGCATCCAGTCCCCGGCGGGGTCGAGCGCGGTGCGCCACGCCTGGGCGACCAGGTCCTGGGTCATCGGCTCGCCCAGCCGGGCGGCCAGCTCGTCGCCGGCGCTGGTCCGCCAGCGCGTCTCGCCCGAGTAGGCCAGGAAGATGACCGGCCGCACCACCCCGTCGGCGAGCGCGTCGCCGTAGCCGTAGGTGGAGTCGGCGCGGGAACGCGGCAACCCGTCGCCGCCGCGCTCGTACGTCACGAACGGGATCGGATTGTCGTCTGAGCGGAAGGGGGTGCCGGTCAGCATCAGGCGCCGGACGGCCGGTTCGAAGGCGGCCTTCACCCCGTCGCCCCACGAGCGGGAGTCGCCCGCGTGGTGGATCTCGTCGAGGATGACCAGCGTGCGCCGGGTCATGGTCCGCCGCCGGTGCACCTGCGGGGCCATCCCGACCTGGGCATAGGTGACCACGGCCCCGTGGAAGTCGGCCGCGGAGTGCACGTCCGCGTTGCGGAACGCGGCGTCGAGCTGGACGCCCACCCGGGCCGCCGCCGCGGACCACTGCGTCTTGAGGTGCTCGGTCGGGGCCACCACCGTGACCGCCTCGACCGTGCCGTCCGCGAGCAGCTCCGCGGCGATTCGCAGGGCGAAGGTCGTCTTGCCGGCGCCCGGCGTGGCCACGGCGGTGAAGTCGACCGACCGGCGCCGCAGGTACTCCACCATGGCGCGGCGCTGCCAGGAGCGCAGCGGCGGGAACGCCTCGGGGCGGGGCGACGGGACGGGCACGCGGGCGGCTCCCTTCTGCGGATGCGCGGCGACCACACGGGCTGCCACCACGCACGGAAACGCCCCGCGTCCGGCGGGGCGCGAAGGCGGATGTCGCGCGCGCGAGGGGTGCGCGGCCGCGCGACGCGGGTGGGACCAGCGCGCGCGGGAACCGGCGGAGCGAAGCTGCCGGTCGCACGCGAAGGGCTGGCCCAGCATAGCGGCCCGCCGCGGGGGCAGCCGCGCTCCGCCTCGCCGGCCGGCTGCGGGCGCGACGACGCGGGCGCCACCCAAAGGCGCGACGACGCGAGCGCTACAACGCGAGCGCTACAACGCGAGCGCCACCCAAAAGGCGCGACGACGCGGGCGCTACAACGCGAGCGCGAGAACGCGGGCGGGGCAGCACGGGCGGGGCGACGATCGAGGACGCGGGCGAGGCCTCAGCTCACCGCGCGCAACCTAGGCCGGCACGCGACGCAAGCGGACGGGGGCCCCGGGACCGCGAGAGCAGGGCCCGCGGCATGAGGGCGCCGGGACGCGCGCCTCACTCGGAGAGCGACTCGTAGATCTCCTTGCACTGGGGGCAGACCGGCGAGCCCGGCTTCGGCGTCTTGGTCACCGGAAACGTCTCGCCGCAGAGCGCCTTCACGAACGTCCCGAGGACCGCGCTTTCGGCGATTTTCTCCTTCTGGACGTAGTGGAACATCTCTGGACCGGTGTCGGCGTCCTTGAGTTCCGGACGCTCGAGTACCTCCGTCGTCATGTGCACACCTTTCGTCCCTCGGGCAGCACCGACGTTGTCGCCACCCAACGAACCAGTCTGACAGGTCGCGGGCCGCCCGGTCCATCGCAGATCACCCCGTACGGTGTGATCGTGACCGACTTCCAGATCCGCTTCGGCGCGGAGGTGGCCGCCGCCCGCCGCACCGGGCGGCCCGTGGTCGCTCTCGAGACCACCATCGTCGCGCACGGGCTGCCCCGGCCGGACAACCTGCGGGTCGCCCGGGAGATCGAGGCCACCGTCCGGGCGGCGGGTGCCGTCCCCGCCACGATCGGCATGATCGGCGGCGAGGTGGTCGTCGGCCTGGACGACGCGCAGCTGCACCGGCTCGCCACAGCGGACGGGGTGGCCAAGCTGTCGGCGCGCGACCTCGCGGTGGCGGCCGCCGCCGGCGTGGACGGCGCCACCACCGTCGCCGGTACGAGCGCCGTGGCGGCCGCCGCCGGCATCGAGGTCTTCGCCACCGGCGGGCTCGGCGGGGTGCACCGGGAGGCGGCGCAGACCTTCGACGAGTCCGCCGACCTGGTCACCCTCGCCCGGACGCCCATCGCCGTGGTGTGCGCGGGCGTCAAGTCGATCCTCGACGTGGGTGCCACCCTCGAACGCCTGGAGACCCTGGGCGTCGCCGTGCTCGGCTACGGGACCGACCGGTTCCCCGGGTTCTTCGTCACCGACTCCGGCTTCGGCGTGGACTGGTCCGTCGACTCGCCGGAGCGGGTCGCCGCGGTGCTCGCCGCCCGGCGCGGCCACGGCGCCCACCGCGGGGCCGTCCTCGTCGCCAACCCGCTGCCTCCGGCGGAGCAGCTCGACCCCGCGGAGCACGACCGCGTCCTCGCCGACGGGCTGGCCCGGCTCGCCGCCGGCGGCATCACCGGCAAGGCCGTGACGCCCTTCCTGCTGGCCCACTTCCATTCGGCGACCGGCGGCGCGAGCCTCGCCGTCAACGTCCGGATCATCCTGCGGAACGCGGCCCTGGCCGCCCGCATCGCGCTGGCCGCGAGCGGTGGCTGAGGCGCCCGGGCGGGTCGTCGTGGTCGGCGACATCCTCACCGACGTGGTGGCGGTTCTGTCGGGCCCGCTGGCCACCGGCTCGGACACGGCGGCCACCATCACGGTGGGCGG
Source organism: Pilimelia sp. (assembly GCA_035634075.1). Lineage (GTDB taxonomy): Bacteria > Actinomycetota > Actinomycetes > Mycobacteriales > Micromonosporaceae > DASQDS01. Next base: position 5,588 of record DASQDS010000160.1, read on the forward strand.
CGGCGGCCAGGCGGCGAACACGGCCGCCTGGCTGGCCCGCCTCGGCGTCCCGGTCACGCTGGTCGGCGCAGTGGGTGCGGACGGGCCCGGCGACGCGCGGCTGGCGGAACTCGCCGCGGCGGGCGTCGGCTGCGCTGCGGTCCGGCGCGCGGGCGTCGGCACCGGCAGCGTGGTGGTGCTTGTCGACGGCGTGGAGCGCACGATGGTCACCGACCGCGGCGCCACCCTGACGCTCGCGGCCGCCGACATCGACGCCTCGCGTGCCTCGAAGCCCGAAGCCACGCATCTGCACC
>DASQDS010000161.1:0-3061 GCA_035634075.1 Pilimelia sp.
CATCCGGGGCTTCGGGTTGCTCTACACCGGCGCGGCGCACGCCCGTGCGGTCGCCGCGGCGGGCCTGCTGCGCTGCCGGGCCGGTGCCGACCCCGCGGCCCTCGACCTCCTCGCGGCCGGCCCGCCGGCCCAGCTGCTCGACTACTTCTAGCCCGGTGCCCCGCCGGCCGGCGGGCACCGGCCCTGGCCCTCCCGGGCACCACCGCATGATCAAATGGGACGAAACGGCGGTGCGGATGCTTCTCCGTGCGGGTGACAATGGGACGGACATCGATTTCCGTCAGCAAATCGAAGACGGCTGAAAGGCCGGCGTTAGGGGCACGCGCGCGGCATTCGAGTGCGGGGGACATGGTGGCCGGTCGGCAGCGCAGCGGCGCCCGGACGCTCTAAGGAAATGGCCGATCGGTTGGTATTCACCCGCTCGAATGTCCGGCGTCGACCCCGCCGGTAAGCCGAATCAGCGCAGGTCGTGTCCCGTAGCGAGGAATTTGCACGTTTGCATACGTCGTTGCAAAGGGCCAGCGCAGCCCTCGCCCGGGGGGCCGCAACCAATCGGTACGTGACAATGCCTCGCGGGGGCCATACCCTTTGGCCAGCCTCCGGTCCGATGAGGAGGCCGGCACCGTCACGTGCCACCGGCTACGTCGAATTCCCGGCGCACCGGTGACCACAGTCGTCCCCCGCCGACGATCTGACGGAGGGTCGCCATCGTGGTGTGGGGACGGCAGCGCCGTCGCCACGGCCCTCGGTGCCCCCGCCGGCCGCCCTCTGCCGAACGGACCCGGCCACCCCCTGGTTACCCGCACAGCAGAAGGACAACAGCTATGGGACTCTCGACGCCTAGGGCGCGGCGCATCGTCGCGCTCGCCGCCGCCCTCACCACCCTCCTCGCGCCAGTCCTCACGGCCGCCGCGCCGGCGCAGGCCGCACCGGCCCCCCTCGCCGCACCGTGGTCGGCCTGGAGCGAGGTCCCCGGCGCCGGCGCCACGCCGGACTCGCCGGCGAGCGCCTCCTACAACGGCATCCAGTACGTGTTCGTCCAGGGCACCGACAACGCCATCTACGCGAACCTGCACAACGGCGTGACCTGGAGCGGCTGGCGGGTCGTGCCCGGCGGCGGCAGCACGCTCTCCGCGCCGGCCGCGACGGTCTTCGGCGGCAGCCTCTACCTCACCGTGCGCGGCACCGACAACCGCGTCTACGTCAACCGGCTCACCGGCGCCACGTGGAGCGGCTGGAGCGAGGTGGCCGGCGCCGGCGCCACGCTGTCCGCCCCCGCGTCCGTGGTGTACGCCAACCGCCTCCACCTGTACGTCCGCGGCACGGACAACCTGGTCTACACCAACCGGCTCAGCGGCACGACCTGGAGCGGCTGGGCCGTCGTCCCCGGCGCCCGCACCACCACCTCCGCGCCGACCGCGGCCGTGGCGAACAGCACCCTGCACCTGTTCATCCGGGGCGCCGACAACCGGCTGTACGTCAACCGCCAGCTCGCCTCCACCTGGCTCGGCTGGTCCGCCCTCCCCGGCACCGGTGCGACGCCCTCGAACCCGGCCGCCACGGTCTTCAACAACCGCCTGGAGCTGTACGTGCGGGGCACCGACAACCGGATCTACGTCAACCGCCTCACCGGTGTGCTGAGCTGGAGCGGCTGGGCCGAGGTGCCCGGGGGCGGCAGCACGCTGTCCGGGCCGGGCGCCAACGTCTACAACGGCGTGGTGTTCCTCTTCGTGCGCGGCAGCGACAACCGCATCTACCTCAACCGGACCGGGATCGACTTCCCGATCTTCTAGCACCGCGCCGGGCGCTCAGCCGTACGCCATGGTGGTCAAGCCGGACAACCACCATGGCGTACGGCTCGCGCGTCAGCGCCGGTCGGCGGACCGGGGGGCCGGCTTCCCCAGGTGGACGAGTGTGATGCCGGCCGGGTCGGCGTCGCGCCCGGTCTCGACGTACCCCAGCCGCGCGTACAGCCGGAGGTTGCCCTCGCTGCGGTACCCGGTGAAGAGGGCGTACCTGTCGGCGCGGCCGGCGTGCGCCGCCTCCACCGCGCGCAGCAGCGCGCTGCCGATGCCCCGGCCCTGCAGGTCGGGCGCGACGCACAGGCGGCCGATGTGGCAGGTGCCGGCCGCCAGGCGGGACCGCACCGAGCCGACGATCCGCCGGCCGGGCCCGCCGGCGAGCCGGGCGACGAGCGTGCCGCCGCCGGCCAGCGCCGCCCGCAGCTCGGCCAGCGACTCGGTCAACGGCGGCAGGTCCGGCTCGCGGTAGAGCTGCGCCTCGGTGACGTACGCCGCGCGCTGGAGCGTGAGCAGCTCGCCGGCGTCCGCCGCGGTCGCCGTGGTGATGGTCGGGTCGGTCATGGCCATCAATAGGCGGCGAAGGCGCGGAGGGGGGCGCGGGGGCCGAAGCGGGGCGCGTACATGCGCGCCGCCTCCAGCAGCACGCACAGGCGGCCGCGGTGGCCGTGGAACGGGGCCAGCAGCTCCAGCATCCGAGCGTCGTCCGCGCGGGCCTGCCCGGCGAGCGCCCAGGCCACCGTGTTCGGCAGGTGGTAGTCGCCCACGCTGACCGCGTCCGCGTCCCCGTACACCGTGCGGACGACCTCGGCGGCCGTCCACGGCCCGATGCCCGGCAGTGCGGTCAGCCGGGCCGTGGCCTCGACCGCGTCGGCGCAGCGCTGGAGGCGGTCGGCGACCACGGCGGCGCGCAGCAGCGCCTGCGTCCGCCGCTGCTCCACGCCGAAGCGGTGGAACGTCCAGTACGGCGTCGCCGCCACCGCCGCCGGGTCGGGCGGCAGCAGCAGCGGTACGGGGCCCGGCGCCGGCTCGCCGAAGTGCCGGGCCGTCGCCGCGTACGCCCGGTACGCCTCGGTGCCGGTGACCTTCTGCTCGAAGACGGCGCGCAGCAGGCGGGGGAACAGCAGCCCGGTGGCCGGCAGCCGCACCCCGGCGTACCGGCGGGCCAGCTCGGCCGCGACCGGGTGCGCCGCCGCGACGGCGGGGAAGCCGCTGACGTCGTCGCGCAGGCCGGCGACCGCGTCGGCGAGCGCGGCCAGCCA
>DASQDS010000162.1:0-25831 GCA_035634075.1 Pilimelia sp.
GCTCCACGCCGCGCCGCTGGCGGCGCGCGCCGCGGCGGTGGCGGCCGAGCTCGGCGCGGCCGGCATCGACCCGCTGCTGGTCGAGGTCCCCGACGCGGAGGCCGGCAAGGACGCCCAGGTGGCCGTGAGGTGCTGGGAGCGGCTCGGCGCGGCCGGCTTCACCCGCACCGACGCCGTGGTGGGCGTGGGCGGCGGCGCGGTGACCGACCTCGCCGGCTTCGTCGCGGCGTGCTGGCTGCGCGGCGTGCGCTGGGTGCCGGTGTCGACCAGCCTGCTGGGCATGGTCGACGCGGCGGTGGGCGGCAAGACCGGCATCAACACCGGCGCGGGGAAAAACCTGGTCGGCGCGTTCCACCCGCCGGCCGGCGTGCTCTGCAACCTGTCGGTGCTGGCCGGGCTGCCGCCGGCCGACCTCGCCGCCGGCCTCGCCGAGGTGGTCAAGTGCGGCTTCATCGCCGACCCGGTCATCCTCGACCGGATCGAGGCGGACCCGGCCGCCGCCACCGACCCGGGCTCGGCCGTGCTGCGCGAGCTCGTGGAGCGGGCGGTGCGGGTCAAGGCCGGGGTGGTGTCGGCGGACCTGCGCGAGTCGGGGCTGCGGGAGATCCTCAACTACGGGCACACGCTGGCCCACGCAATCGAGCGGCGGGAGGCGTACGCCTGGCGGCACGGCCACGCGGTGGCGGTCGGGCTGGCGTACGCGGCGGCCCTGAGCCGGCTCGCCGGCCGGCTGGACGCCCCGACGGCCGACCGGCACGCGGCCGTGCTGCGCCTGCTGGGCCTGCCGACCAGCTACCCGGCGGACGCGTGGCCCGACCTGCGGGCGACGATGCGGGTGGACAAGAAGGCCCGGGGGTCGACGCTGCGCTTCGTGGTCCTCGACGGGCTGGCCCGCCCCGGCATCCTCACCGGGCCGGCGGACGAGCTGCTGGCCGCGGCGTACGAGCGGGTGGCCGCCCGATGACCACCCGGGTGTACGTGCTCAACGGCGTCAACCTGGGCCGGCTCGGCTCCCGGCAGGTCGACGTCTACGGCGTCACCTCGTACGCCGAGCTGGTCCGGTTGTGCACGTCGACCGGGGAAGGGCTCGGGCTGCAGGTGACCGTCCGGCAGACGGACGCCGAGCACGAGCTGGTGGGCTGGCTGCACGAGGCGGCCGACGCGGGCGCGCCGGTGGTGCTCAACCCGGCGGCCTGGTCGCACTACTCGATCGCCGTGCGGGACGCCTGCGCCCTGCTGCGCGCCCCGCTGATCGAGGTGCACGTCTCCAACATCCACGCGCGCGAGGAGTTCCGGCACCACTCGGTCGTGTCGGCGGTCGCCACCGGCGTCATCTGCGGCCTGGGCGTCGACGGGTACCGGTTGGCGCTGGCCCACCTGGCCCAGCGCCCGGACGTGCCGGGGGAACGGTAGACTTCCCGGGTCTGTCCGCCCCGCACCGGCAAGGCCCCAACTCGACAAGGCCCCCACTCGACAAGGCAGGAAATGGCGACCACCAACGAGCTGAAGAACGGCCTCGTCCTCAACCTCGACGGCGAGCTGTGGGCCGTCGTCGAGTTCCAGCACGTCAAGCCCGGCAAGGGCGGTGCGTTCGTGCGCACGACGCTGAAGAACGTGCTGTCCGGCAAGGTGGTGGACAAGACGTTCAACGCGGGCACCAAGGTGGACACGGCCACCGTCGACAAGCGGACGATGCAGTACCTGTACGCCGACGGCGAGGACTACGTGTTCATGGATCTGACGACCTACGACCAGATCCAGGTCCCCGGCGGCACGGTCGGCGAGGCGGCCAACTACCTGCTGCCGGAGGCCGAGGCCATGGTGGCGACCCACGAGGGCGTCCCGCTCTACATCGAGCTGCCGACCAGCGTCGTGCTGGAGGTGACGTACACCGAGCCGGGCCTGCAGGGCGACCGCTCGACGGGTGGCAACAAGCCGGCCACGGTGGAAACCGGCGCGACGGTGCAGGTGCCGCTGTTCATCACCACGGGCGAGAAGATCAAGGTCGACACTCGGGATGGCCGTTACCTCGGCCGCGCGTGATGGCGGAGGGCCCGAAGTCCTCGATGCCCGCTCGCCGCAAGGCGCGCAAGCGGGCGCTGGACGTCCTGTTCGAGGCCGACCTCCGGTCGCTGCCGCCGGGTGACGTGCTGCCCGGTTACGTGGCCCGGCTGGAGCGGCCGCTGCCTGAGCACCTGCCGTACGCGGTGGACCTCATCGAGGGCGTCGCCGAGCACCAGGAGCGGATCGACGAGCTGATCTCCAGCTACGCCGAGGGCTGGACGCTGGAGCGGATGCCCGTGGTGGACCGCAACCTGGCCCGCATCGCGGTGTACGAGCTGCTCTACATGGACGAGATCGACGACGCCGTGGCCATCACCGAGGCGGTGGAGCTGGCGCGGCAGATGTCGACGGACGACTCGCCGCGGTTCCTCAACGGCGTGCTCGGCCGCATCGCGGAGTACGCGACCCGCTGAGCCCGCCCCACCCGCACCATCGCGATGGCCCCCTGCCGCCGGGCAGGGGGCCATCGTTGGTGCGGGTGTTACGTCGGAACGGTCAGCCGGCCGTGATGTCCGAGGCCGAGTAGATGCAGTTCCTGCCGTCCGCGCCGCTGCCGATCTTGGTGGGCTCGCTGCCCTTCGGCACGCCGTTGTACTTCTCGCAGATCGTGGTGCTCGACAGGCTGCCGATGATCCGGATCCGGCTGAACCGGGCCGTGTCACCCCAGTTGGTGTTGATGCCGGCGAGCACCTTGACGCCCCTGACGGTGACGTTGTTCATCACCACGTGGCGCTGGTGGCTCGCCGAGCAGTTGCCGCAGGCCCGGTAGAGCTTGCCGCCGGTCTCGGCGTAGAAGTTGCTGATCGTCAGCGTGCCGGGGCCGTTGTGCTGGAAGATCTTGTCCGAGGCCCCCTTCGCGCCACCACCGTTGATGGAGTAGCTGCTGCCGCCGAGGAAGGTCGCGGCGTCCTCGCCCACGTCCTCCCACCAGACGTTGATCAGGGTGCAGTTGCCGTTGCAGTGCACGCCGTCGCCGGCGGGTGCGCCGATGATGACGTTGCGCAGGGTCGCGCCGGCCGCCAACTCGAACATGGCGTCCTGGCTCTCGCTCTGGCCGCCGTCACCGATGCCGTAGTACCGCTTCATGCCGCCGTCGAAGCTGCCGGACACGTTCGTGGTGCCAGTGACCCGCACCTGGCCGGCCGGCGACGGGAATGTGGTGCTGACGGAGCCGCCACCGGTCGGCGGCGGCGGCGGGGGCGGGTTGCCGCCACCGTTGCCCGGCGTGGTCGGCGTGCTGCCGGTACCGAGCTTGACGAGCTGCCACTGCTGGTTGTTGCCGCCCGAGTCGGCGAACTGCGAAATCTGGCCGCCGTCGGTGCGGTTCCACATCCAGGTCTCCAGCGCCTTGCCGCTGGCCCGGTTGACGAGCTTCACGTAGCCGCTGCTGGTGTCCGTGATGCTGAACTGCTGGGCGTTGTTGCTGCTGCTGTCGTTCTGCTGGGTGACAGCCGCGCCGTCGGCGGTCGAGCCGAGCGTGATCGTCTTGTTGCTGTGCACCGACCGCAGCCGGTAGTAGCTGCCGGTGGCGACGATCCGCCACTGCTGCACGGCGAGGTTGTTGCGGGCGAACTGCACGATCGCGCCGCCGTTGCTCGTCGACCAGTTGAAGACGTCCAGGGCCTTGCCGCTGTCGCGGTTGACGATCACGTAGGTGGCGTTGGCGTCGATCGTGGCGGCGCTGGCCTGCTGCAAGCCGATGACCGCGCCGGTCGTGGCCATGGCGGCGACCGCCGCGACGGCGATGCCGCCGCGCCAGCGCCGGCTACGGCGTTTCGGTGCTTCCGTGGCGGGAAGCGTCATGGATCCTCCTGATGGCGGGTAGACCGGGAGACACCCACGCGGCGGGCGGGGTGCGCCTCCGAAAGAAGGAGCGGGAAAGCCCTTTCCCCGGTGGAGACCCACGGAAGCTATCCAATTTGTTCGATCCAGTCAATGCCGCGCCGACCGTAGCGGCCCTGCTTAACCCACCCTTAAGCGCACCACCGCCCCCCGTAACCAAGGGACAACACAGCGCTGCGCGCCCGCCCGGCCTCCAGCGCGCGCCGACGGCGGACGGAGGAGCGCCGTCGAAATCAGCGCGATCTTGGTCCCCTGACCCCCTGAAACGGTAGCCACGGGACCAAGATCCCGAAGACACGCCGCGCCGTGCGCGACAACCGGGCGGGGCGGAGTGGGGCATGCACGCGGCCCCCGCCCGGGAGGGGCGGGGGCCGGACGTGTGTCAGGCGGGTGGTCAGCCGGTCGTGATGTCGGAGGCCGAGTAGATGCAGTTCCGGCCGTCCGCGCCGCTGCCGATCTTGGTGGGCTCGCTGCCCTTGGCCACGCCGTTGTACTTCTCGCAGATCGTCGTCTTGGCCGCGTCGCCCTGCACCGTGATCCGGCTGAACCGGGCGGTGTCGCCCCAGTTGGTGTTGATGCCGGCGAGCACCTTGGCGCCGTTGACGGTCACGTTGTTCATCACCACGTGGCGCTGGTGGCTCTCCGAGCAGTTGCCACACGCCCGGTAGAGCTTCCCGACCGACTCGGCGTAGAAGTTGCTGATCGTCAGGGTGCCGGCGCCGTTGTGCTGGAACACCTTGTCGGACGCGGACTTCGCGCCGCCGCCCTGCACCGAGTAGTTGGTCCCGCCGCGGAAGGTGGCGGCGTCCTCGCCCACGTCCTCCCACCAGACGTTGACCAGCGTGCAGTTGCCCTCGCAGTGCACGCCGTCGCCGGCGGGGGCGCCGACGATGACGTTGCGCAGGGTCGCGCCGGCCGCCAGCTCGAACATGGCGTCCTGGCTCTCGCTCTGGCCGCCGTCACCGATGCCGTAGTACCGCTTCATGCCGCCGTCGAACGTGCCGGAGACGGCCTGCGTCGCGGCCACCCTCACCTGACCCGTGGGGGTCGGGAACGGCGCGGCGCTGGCCTGCTGCAACCCCACTGCCGCGCCGGTGGCCGCGATGGCGGCGGTGGCGGCGGCGGCGAAACCGGCCCGCCAGCGCCGCGCGCGGCGACGGCGGGCATCCGCGGTGGGATGCGTCATGGATCCTCCTGGGTGCTGTCGACAAACCCGGCGCGGCCGCGGCATGCCGCCCGGGCTTGCATGATCAAGACCCGCGGAACGTATCGAACACCGCCGATCGGCGTCAACGGCTCGGCCGAATGTCTATCCAGACCTTAAGGAACCGCTAAGTGCAGCGGGACCAGGTACGAGTCGACGCGCGCGATGAGGCCGTCACGGAAGGTGAACAGGTCGTTGAACGCGAACCTGAACCGACCGTGCTCGAGGCTGACGCCGCCGCCCTCGCCGGTGGCGACGACGACCGGGCCGTCCTCGTACACCCGCTCGACGTCCAGCGTTCGGGCTGCCGGTGAACGCCGGGTTCTCGATCTCGCCGTCGAACTCCGCCTTGCCCCGGGTGGTCCGGTGGCCGTGGATGACCCACTCGACGTCGTCGGTCAGGGTCGCGAGGATCCGGCGGTGGTCGCTCGCGCGGAAGCCGGCGAAGTACTCCGCGACGAGGTCGCGCTGGGTCGGCGGGGTCATGGCGTGCTCCGTCCGGGGGTCTCCTCGCGGTGCCGCAGGTGGGCGGCGAGGGCGTCGAGGATCGAGGTGAGCCCGTCGGCTGCCCGGGCCGTCCGCAGCTCGGGCGGAAGCAGGCGCTGGTGCACCGTCAGGTCCGTGCCGTCGCCGGCGGGGCGCACGGCGATCGTCGTGCGGATGCCGGTGGCGGGTTCGTCGAAGACCAGCTCGCGCGGTGGCGCGATGCGCACGTAGACGAACCGCAGCCGGCTGGTCGCGCCGTCCGGCGCGCGCGTGTCGAGCGTGAACGCGCCGCCGGTGCGCAGGTCGACGGCCACGGAGCCGGGCGGCACGGTCGCGTGCGCGCCGCCCCAGAACGCGGCGATGCCGCCGGCGAGGTGAGGGCGGCCCAGACGCGCTCGGGTCGGGCCGGGAGGTGGCGTTCGGCGATCAGCTCGTCGCCGCGCAGTGCCGCGCCGCCGGTCACCGGACCGCTTCGCCGTCAGTCAGGTGCCGCTCCAGGGCGGCGAGGCGGCCCTCCCAGGCGCGGCGCTGGTCCTCGATCCAGGTGCCGAGCAGCGACAGCCGGTCGGCCCGCAGCCGGCAGGGGCGCCTGGTGCCCTCGCGTCGCTGCTCGACCAGCCCGCACCGCCGCAGGACGCCGACGTGGTGGGAGATCGCCTGCGGCGTCAGATCGAACGGCGCGGCCAGCTCGCCGACCGTGGCGTCGCCGTGCGCGAGGCGGCTCACCAGGGCGCGCCGGACGGGCTCGCCGAGGGCGGCGAAGGCGGCGTCGATGTCGGGGGCGGCGTCGATGTCGGGGGCGGCAGCGAGCTGGCGTGCGGCGCCGGGAGCGGGCGGGGCGGGCATGCCACCACCATAATGCAAACGGACGCTTGTGCAAACGCTGGTTTGTGAACGCGCCGCATGAGCGCCGCGCGGGGTCCCGGAAACGGCGGTCGCGCACTACGTTCGATGCCTGAGGTGACTGAACGCGTTCCGGAGGTCACGTGGCGGTGGTCGAGGCAGGTGTGTTCGCGGCGGCCCGCGCGGTCGTGCGGACCGCCGCGGGGGTCTGGCTGACCCACCGGCGGGCCGCGGCCGAACGGTCGAGCGACCTGGCCGAGCTGGTCGCGACGAGCGTCAGCGACAGCTTTCGCCGGCGGAGCCTGGAACGGCAGCTCGAAGAGATCGTCGACGCCGTCGCCCGGCGCCTCGAGGAGCTGCTGCGGTACGAGTTCGAGGGCGTGGCGGAGCACGACCGAGCCGCCGTCCTGGCGCACGTCGTGGACGTGTTCGCCGGCGCGGACCTCTCCGACGAGGCGATGTTCGCTGTCGACATGAGCGCCGTCAAGCTCGCCGCGGGACTGCGGGCCGGCGAGTCCAGCACGCGGTTCCGGGAGACGCTCGGCGAGCGGCCGGGCCGATTGCTCGACCTGCTCCTCACCGAGTGCTGCACCTGCTTCATCCAGCTCGTCATGCAGTTGCCGTCGTTCGCGCCCCGGGCGACGGCGGAGAACCTGGACCGGCTCGGCCGCCTGGGGGAACAGATCGCGCTGATCCTCGCGCGGCTCCCCCCGCCCCGGCTCGACACCGCGTCGAGCGCGGAGACCGACCGGGACTTCGAGCGACGCTACCTCCAGGTGGTGAGCGTCGGCCTGGACGAGCTGGAACTGTTCGGCGTCGACATGCACCGCTTCCGCCCACGGTCCACGCTCAGCGTCGCGTACATCAGCCTCAGCGTCACGTCGCACATCGACACCGCGCAGGCTCGTGACCAGCACCGCCGCACACTCGTGCCCGGCGGCGGATCCGCCGATCGCTGGTTCGCCGCCGCCCGGCACGACGACGACGCCGGGACGGTACGGGTGGAGGCCGCGCTGTCCACCGGATCTCGGGTCCTGATCCGAGGTGAGGCGGGCTCCGGCAAGACCACGCTGCTGAGCTGGCTGGCGGTGACCGCGGCCCGGGAGCGGTTCACCGGGCCGCTGCGGCGCTGGAACGGCTGCGTCCCGTTCGTCGTGAAGTTGCGCCGGCACGCCGAGTCGGCGCTGCCGGCGCCGGAGCAGTTCCTCGACGCCACGGCGGCGCCCATCGCCGGCCTGATGCCGGACGGTTGGGTGCACCGCCTGCTCGACACCGGCCGCGCCCTGCTCCTCGTGGACGGGGTGGACGAACTCCCCCCGGGCCGCCGGCGCGCGGTGCGGGAGTGGCTGGCCGGCCTGGTGCGGGCGTACCCCGCCACCCGGGTGCTGGTCACGGCCCGCCCCGGGGCGGCGACGGCGGACTGGTTGGCTCGCGAGGGCTTCGCCGCCGTCATGCTCGAACCGATGGGCGCGTCCGACGTGCGCGCCCTGGTCCGCCACTGGCACGACGCCGTCCGCGACGCCGGCAACCTGCCCTGCCCGATCGACGAACTGGCCCGTTACGAGGCGAGCCTGCTGGCGCGGCTCGACGCCGGAGCCCACCTGCGGGCGCTCGCGACCAGCCCGCTGCTGTGCGCCATGCTGTGCGCGCTCAACCTGGACCGACGGACACACCTGCCCCGGGACCGGATGAGCATCTATTCGGCGGCGGTTAACCTGCTCCTGGAACGGCGGGACGCGGAACGGGGCATCCCCACCGCTGACCTCTCCCTCGCCCTGCGGGACAAGATCAGCATCGTGCAGGACCTGGCCTGGCGGCTGTCGCTCAACAACCGCAGCGAGCTGCCGGTGGCGCAGGCCCTGGATTACGCCGAACGCAAGCTCGCCACGATGCCGGGCGTGACCGCCGAGGCCCCGGCCGTCCTGTCGCACCTCCTGGTGCGCAGCGGGATTCTCCGGCAGCCGGCGGCCGATCGGGTCGACTTCGTGCACCGGACGTTCCAGGAGTATCTGACCGCCAAGGAGATCGCGGAGGAGGCGCACGTCGGGCTCCTGCTGGACCGCGCCCACCTCGACCAGTGGCGCAACGTCGTCGTGCTGGCCGCCGGCCACGCCAACTCACCGGTCCGCGCGCAGCTCATCGGCGGGCTGCTCGACCGGGCCGGGGCGGACCCCCGGCGCGCCCGCACCCTCACCGTTCTGGCCGCGGCGTGCCTGGAGACGTCGCCGACGGTCCCCGCCGATCTGCGGCGCCGCATCGACGCCGCGGTCGCCACGCTGGTGCCGCCGGCGAGCATGCGCGAGACCCGATTGCTCGCCGCGATCGGCGAGCCGGTGCTGCGCGGGCTGCCGCGCACCCTCGCGGGGCTCGGCGACGCGAGCGCGGCCGCGACGGTGCGCCTCGTCGCGCTCGCCCACCTGCCCGACGCCGTCGACGTGCTCGCCGAGTACGCCACCGACGCGCGACCCCGGGTCCAGGACGAGCTGGTCCACGTCTGGCAGTATTTCGACGCGCACGAGTACGCCGAACGGGTCCTCGCCGACGCGCCCCTGGATCAGGGCCGGCTGCTGGTCACCGAACACCGGTTCCTGTCGGCCACCCGCCACCTCCGGCACCTCACCCGGCTGCGGGTCCGCCTCGACGGCGTCGAGGACCTTGGCCGCCTGGCCGGCGCCCGCCGGCTGACCGAGATCTGGGCGGAGAACGCGCAGGAGGTCGACATCGCCCCCCTGGCCGAACACGCCGCGCTGGAGTTCCTCGCGCTGCCGGGCGTCCGGCGGGTCAGCGGGACGGCCACGCTGGCCACCCTCCGCCGCCTCGTCGCGCTCTGGCTCCCCGCCCCCGAACCGCTTCCCGACCCCTCGGTCCTCGACGACCTGCAACAGCTGCGCGACCTCTGGGTCGGCGACATCCGCCCGGGGGACAGGGCGCGGGTCCTCACGGGACTGCGATCCCTCACGATGCTGAACTTCGCGCACAACGACGAACCCCTGGACCCGGCCCTGCTGTCCCGATTGTCCCGGCTGACTTTCGTCGGCATGAGGCACGCCGGCGGGACCCCGGAGCTGCGCGAGCTGGGCCGCGGGCTCGCCCGGCTGCCCGGGCTGACCGACGTGGGGCTCTGGGACTGTCGGGACCTGACGGACCTCTCAATCCTCGCCGGGTTTCCGCTCACCCGGCTCCGCCTCCTGGGCGCCGACGCGCTCACCGACCTCCGGCCGGTCACCCGGTTGGCCAACCTGCGGGAGCTGCTGCTGCAGGGCTGCCCCGCCCCGGACCTCACCGCGATCGGGGCGTTGTCGGCGCTGCGGGTTCTCAACCTCGACGGCTGCCGCGGGATCACCGACCTGAGCCCGCTCGCGTCGCTGCCCAGGCTTCGCCACCTGTCGCTGGCGAACGCACCCGCGGGGACCGACCTGTCGCCCCTGGCGGCCCTCCGGGGTCTTCACCTGTGGCTCAACCCCGGCCAGGACGTGCGCGGGCTGGACCGCCTCCGCGGCCGGGTCCGCCTCCGGTGGTTCTGACCGCCGCCGGGACGCGCGGGGCCCGCGCCGGTCGGCGCGGGCCCACGGGCGTGCTGGGACGGGCGGAGTCAGGACGCGAAGAACGCCCGCGGGTCCGCGACGAGGACCCCCTGCTCGTTGAGGCGGTCGATGAGGCCCGACGGCGACGCGTCGTAGACGATCGCCAGCGCGCGCAGGTCGTCCGCACGGATGGACAGCACGCGACCGTTGTAGTCGCCGCGCTGCTGCTGGATCGCCCGCGCGTACCGGGCGACGTAGGCCAGATCCTCGCCAGCCTGGTCGTACAGCTTTTCGAGGTCCAGCACAATCTTGTTGGTGGCCTCGTGCCGGATACCGCTGCTGTCGGGCAGCAGTTCCGAGACCGGCACCCGATAGAACTCGGCGAGCTCGGCGAGGCGCGATACGGTCACCGCCCGGTCGCCCCGTTCGTAGGAGCCGACGACGACGGCCTTCCAGCGCCCGTTCGACTTCTCCTCCACGCCTTGCAGGGACAGGCCCTGTTGCTGGCGGATGGAGCGCAGGCGGGCGCCTAAGGACTTGGCATACTCAGAGGGCATTCGGACACTCCCAGTGACGGCCCGGGGTCACTCCCCAGCGATCGCTACGGAGCGTGACGGTACGGGGCTCACGCGGCGTGGTCAAGTGCCGTTTACCATCGGGCGGCCAAGATCGTGGCCAGTTGCGCGTTTTTTCGTCGCCACGCCGCCCGTGATCGTCGCCCGAATCGCCGGGAGGCATCGACTGGCTGGTACGGTTGCCCGAGCCCACCGGCTGGTCACCCTGCCCGTCGGTCCGACATCCTTTAACGACCCGTCCTGTGAGGCGGGGAAGGAGGTCCCCCGTGGCCTACCAACAGGCTGCCCACCCACCGACACCCTCCGTGCCCCCCGAGGCTCACGCACCGTTGGCGGACGGGTCCGCCGCGATGACCTCGGATGGCGCGCCGGGCAAGGTCATCCTGGCCGGCGCCGACCTGCACCGGGTGGTCGACCGGCTGGCCCACCAGATCCTCGAGAAGACGTCCGGGGCCCGCGCCACCGTGCTGCTCGGCATCCCCACCCGGGGTGTCCCGCTGGCCGCCCGGCTCGCCGCCCGGATGGGCGCGTTCGAGGCCGTGGCCGTTCCCGTCGGCGCCCTGGACGTGACGCTCTACCGCGACGACCTGCGGCTGCGGGCCACCCGCCCGCTCGGCCACACGCAGGTGCCGCCGGGCGGGGTGGACGGCCGCCGGGTGATTCTCGTCGACGACGTGCTGTTCTCCGGCCGCACCGTCCGGGCCGCCCTGGACGCGCTCGGCGAGCTGGGCCGGCCCTCCTCCGTCCAGCTGGCGGTGCTGGTCGACCGCGGCCACCGGGAGCTGCCGATCCGGGCCGACTACGTCGGCAAGAACATCCCCACCGCGCGCGCCGAGAGCGTCAAGGTGCTGCTGGCCGAGACCGACGGCGCCGACGAGGTCCGGCTGTACGGGGCCGGCCGGTGAACCGGCACCTGCTCTGCGCAGCCGACCTCGACGCGGCCACCGCGACGCTGATCCTGGACACCGCCGGCGAGCTGGCCGCGCTGACCGGCGGGGAGGTCAAGAAGCTGCCCACGCTGCGCGGGCGCACCGTGGTGAACTTGTTCTACGAGGATTCCACCCGCACCCGGATCTCGTTCGAGGCGGCCGCCAAGCGCCTGTCCGCCGATGTGATCAATTTCTCCGCCAAGGGCTCCAGCGTGTCGAAGGGCGAAAGCCTCAAGGACACCGCGTGGACGCTGCAGGCGATGGGCGCCGACGCCGTTGTGGTGCGGCACTCCGCCGCCGGCGCCGCGCACCGCCTGGCCACCTGGGTGGACGGCTCGGTGGTCAACGCCGGCGACGGCACCCACGAGCACCCCACGCAGGCGCTGCTGGACGCGTACACGATGCGCTCCCGGCTGGGCCGGCTCGCCGGCCTGCACGTCGCGATCGTGGGTGACGTGTTGCACAGCCGGGTGGCCCGCTCGAACGTGGTCCTGCTGTCGACGCTGGGGGCCAAGGTGACGCTGGTCGGCCCGCCGACCCTCATCCCCGTCGACGCCGGCTCGGCGCTCGCGCCGGGCACCGACGTCTCGTTCGACCTGGACAGCGTGCTGCCCGGGGCGGACGTGGTGATGATGCTGCGGGTGCAGCGGGAGCGGATGGCCGACTCGTTCTTCCCGTCGGCCCGGGAGTACTCCCGGCGCTACGGCCTCGACGGCCCGCGGATGCGCCGGCTGAGCGAGCACGCCATCGTGATGCACCCCGGCCCGATGAACCGGGGCATGGAGATCGCCCCAGAGGTGGCCGACTCCGCCCGTTCCACGATCGTCGAGCAGGTGGCCAACGGCGTCTCCGTCCGGATGGCCGTCCTCTACCTACTGCTGGGGGGCAAATGACCGGCCGGACGTACCTCATCAAGGGCGTGCGCGTCGTCGGCGCCGCGCCGACCGACCTGCTGATCCGCGACGGCGCGGTGGCGGAGGTCGGTCCCGGCCTGTCCGCCGCCGGCGCGGACACGATCGACGCCGCCGGGCTGGTGGCCCTGCCCGGGCTGGTGGACCTGCACACCCACCTGCGCGAGCCGGGCCGGGAGGACGCCGAGACCGTGGAGACCGGCTCGCGGGCCGCGGCGCTGGGCGGCTACACCGCCGTCTGCGCGATGGCCAACACCTCGCCGGTCGCGGACACCGCCGGCGTCGTCGAGCAGGTCTTCCGGCTCGGCCGCGAGGCCGGCCTGGTCGACGTGCAGCCGATCGGGGCCGTCACCGTCGGCCTCGCCGGCGAGCGGCTGGCCGAGCTCGGCGCGATGGCCAGCTCGGCGGCGCGGGTGCGGATCTTCTCCGACGACGGGCACTGCGTGGCCGACCCCCGGCTGATGCGGCGGGCGCTGGAGTACGTCAAGGCGTTCGACGGGATCATCGCCCAGCACGCCGAGGAGCCGCGGCTGACCGAGGGCGCCCAGATGCACGAGGGCGAGGTCGCCACGCGGCTCGGCCTGACCGGCTGGCCGGCGGTGGCCGAGGAGGCGATCATCGCCCGCGACGTGCTGCTGGCCGAGCACGTCGGCAGCCGACTGCACGTCTGCCACGTGTCCACGGCGGGCAGCGTGGAGGTGCTGCGGCAGGCCAAGGCCCGGGGCGTGCGCGTGACCGCCGAGGTCACGCCGCACCACCTCCTGCTGACCGACCAGTGCGCGGCCAGCTACGACCCGGTCTACAAGGTCAACCCACCATTGCGTACGCCGGGCGACGTGGCCGCGCTGCGCGACGCGCTCGCCGACGGCGTCATCGACGTGGTCGCGACCGACCACGCGCCGCACGCGGTGGAGGACAAGGAATGCGAGTGGGCGTACGCCCGGCCCGGCATGCTGGGCCTGGAGACGGCGCTGCCGGTGGTGCTGTCCGTGCTCGGCGAGCGGTGGGACCTGATCGCCGAGCGGATGTCCCGGACCCCGGCGCGGATCGCCGGCCTGCCCGGGCACGGCGTCGACCCGGCGCCGGGCGCGCCGGCCACCCTGACGCTGGTCGACCCGGCCGCGCGGCGGGCCGTGGACCCGGCGGAGTCGGCGAGCCGCAGCCGCAACACCCCGTACGCGGGCATGACCCTGCCGGGCCGCATCGTCGCGACCTTCCTGCGGGGCGAGCCCACGGTGCTGGACGGAAAGGCCACTAAATGATCGACAAGAGGCGACCCGCGATCCTGGTGCTGGAGGACGGGCGGACGTTTCCCGGTGAGGCGTACGGCGCCGTGGGGGAGACCTTCGGCGAGGCCGTCTTCACCACCGCGATGACCGGCTACCAGGAAACGCTGACCGACCCGTCGTTCCACCGCCAGGTCGTCGTCCAGACCGCCCCGCACATCGGCAACACCGGCGTCAACGGCGAGGACGACGAGTCGGGGCGGATCTGGGTCGCCGGGTACGTGGTGCGCGACCCGGCGCGGGTCGCGTCGAACTGGCGCTCCACCGGCGCTCTGGCGGACCGGCTCGCCGCCGAGGGCGTCGTCGGGATCTCCGGCGTGGACACCCGGGCGCTGACCCGGCACCTGCGGGACCGGGGGGCGATGCGGGTGGGCGTGTCGAGCGGGTCCACGGACGCCGAGGAGCTGCACCGCCGGGTGCTCCAGGCGCCGCCGATGGTGGGCGCCGACCTGTCCGCCGAGGTCAGCACGCCGCAGCCGTACACGGTGGCCGCCGAGGGCGAGCACCGGTTCACCGTGGCGGCCCTGGACCTGGGCATCAAGCGCAACGTGCCCCGCCGGCTGGCCGCCCGGGGGGTCACCACACACGTCCTGCCGGCCAGCTCCGGGATCGACGACCTGCTCGGCACGGGCGCGGACGCGGTGTTCTTCTCGCCCGGCCCGGGCGACCCGGCCACCGCCGACCACGCCGTCGGGCTGGCCCGCGAGGTCATGCGCCGGCGGGTGCCGCTGTTCGGCATCTGCTTCGGCAGCCAGATCCTCGGCCGGGCGCTGGGCTTCGACACCTACAAGCTCGGGTACGGCCACCGCGGCATCAACCAGCCGGTGCTGGACAGGGCCACCGGCAAGGTGGAGGTGACCAGCCACAACCACGGCTTCGCCGTCGACGCGCCGCTCGACACGGTGGTCGAGACCGACTTCGGCGCGGTGGAGGTCAGCCACGTGTGCCTCAACGACGACGTCGTCGAGGGGCTGCGGGCGCGCGACGTGCCGGCCTTCACGGTGCAGTACCACCCGGAGGCGGCCGCCGGCACCCACGACGCCGACTACCTATTCGAACGCTTCGTCGAGCTGATGTCCGGGGAGCGCAGCCATGCCTAGACGTACCGACCTGTCCCACATCCTGGTGATCGGCTCCGGGCCGATCGTGATCGGTCAGGCCTGCGAGTTCGACTACTCCGGCACCCAGGCCTGCCGGGTGCTGCGGGCGGAGGGCCTGCGGGTGTCGCTGGTCAACTCCAACCCGGCGACCATCATGACGGACCCGGAGTTCGCCGACGCGACGTACGTCGAGCCCATCACGCGGGAGTTCGTGGAGCTGGTGATCGCCCGGGAGCGGCCGGACGCGCTGCTGCCCACCCTGGGCGGGCAGACGGCGCTGAACACGGCCGTGGACCTGCACGAAGCCGGGGTGCTGGACAAGTACGGGGTGGAGCTGATCGGCGCGAACATCGACGCCATCCGGCGCGGCGAGGACAGGCAGCTGTTCAAGGAGATCGTCGCCAAAGCTGGCGGCGAGACCCCGCGCAGCCGGGTGTGCCACACGATGGACGAGGTGCGCGCCACCGTCGCCGAGCTGGGCCTGCCGGTGGTGATCCGGCCGTCGTTCACGATGGGCGGCCTGGGCTCCGGGATGGCGCACACCGACGAGGAGCTGGACCGCATCGCCGGCGCGGGGCTCGCCGCCAGCCCGGTGCACGAGGTGCTCATCGAGGAGAGCGTGCTCGGCTGGAAGGAGTACGAGCTCGAGCTGATGCGCGACCGGCACGACAACGTGGTGGTCGTCTGCTCGATCGAGAACGTCGACCCGATGGGCGTGCACACCGGCGACAGCGTCACCGTGGCCCCGGCGATGACGCTGACCGACCGGGAGTACCAGCGGCTGCGCGACGTCGGCATCGCCGTGCTGCGCGAGGTGGGGGTGGACACCGGCGGCTGCAACATCCAGTTCGCGGTGAACCCGGCCGACGGCCGGCTGGTCGTCATCGAGATGAACCCGCGGGTGTCCCGCTCCTCGGCGCTGGCGTCCAAGGCCACCGGCTTCCCGATCGCGAAGATCGCCGCGAAGCTGGCCATCGGCTACACGCTGGACGAGATCCCGAACGACATCACGCGGCAGACGCCGGCCGCGTTCGAGCCGGCGCTGGACTACGTGGTCGTGAAGATCCCGCGGTTCGCGTTCGAGAAGTTCCCGGCCGCGGACCGGGAGCTGACCACGACGATGAAGTCGGTCGGCGAGGCGATGTCGCTCGGCCGCAACTTCACCGAGGCGCTGAACAAGGCCATGCGCTCGATGGAGACCACCGCGCAGGGGTTCTGGACGGTACCGGACCCGGACGGCGCCACCGTCGAGTCGACGCTGGCCGACCTGCGGGTGCCGCACGACGGCCGGCTGTACACGGTGGAGCGGGCGCTGCGCCTCGGCGCCTCCGTCGCCGAGGTGGCCGAGGCCAGCGGCGGCATCGACCCGTGGTTCCTCGACCAGATCCTCTCGCTGATCGAGCTGCGCGCCGAGGTCGAGGCGGCCCCCGTCCTCGACGGGCCGCTGCTGCGGCGCGCCAAGCGCGCCGGGCTGTCCGACCGGCAGGTGGCCGCCCTGCGGCCCGAGCTGGCCGGCGAGGACGGGGTCCGCCGGCTGCGGCACCGGCTGGGGCTGCGGCCGGTCTACAAGACGGTGGACACCTGCGCCGCCGAGTTCGCGGCCACGACGCCGTACCACTACTCGTCCTACGACTCCGAGTCGGAGGTCGCGCCGTCCGACCGGCCGAAGGTGCTGATCCTCGGCTCCGGCCCGAACCGGATCGGCCAGGGCATCGAGTTCGACTACTCGTGCGTGCACGCCGTCCAGGCGCTGCGCGGCGCCGACTTCGAGACGGTGATGGTCAACTGCAACCCCGAGACGGTGTCCACCGACTACGACACCGCCGACCGGCTGTACTTCGAGCCGCTCACGTTCGAGGACGTGCTGGAGGCGTACCACGCCGAGGACACCTCCGGCCGGGCCGCCGGCGGCCCGGGTGTGGTCGGCGTGATCGTGCAGCTGGGCGGGCAGACGCCGCTGGGCCTGGCCCAGCGGCTCAAGGACGCCGGCGTGCCGATCGTCGGCACGTCGCCGGAGTCGATCCACCTGGCCGCGGAGCGGGGGGCCTTCGGCGCGCTGCTGGCCCGGGCCGGCCTGCGGGCTCCCGACCACGGCACCGCCACCAGCTTCGAGGAGGCGAAGGCGATCGCCGACGAGATCGGCTACCCGGTGCTGGTGCGGCCGTCGTACGTGCTGGGCGGGCGCGGCATGGAGATCGTGTACGACGAGCCGACCCTGCGGGGCTACATCGGCCGGGCCACCCAGATCTCGCCGGCGCACCCGGTGCTGGTGGACCGGTTCCTCGACGACGCCATCGAGATCGACGTGGACGCCCTCTGCGACGCCACCGGCGAGGTCTACCTCGGCGGGGTGATGGAGCACATCGAGGAGGCCGGCATCCACTCCGGCGACTCGTCGTGCGCGCTGCCGCCGATCACGCTGGGCGCGGCCCACATCGCGCAGGTCCGCCGGTACACCGAGGAGATCGCCCGCGGGGTGGGCGTGCGCGGGCTGCTGAACGTGCAGTACGCCCTCAAGGACGAGGCGCTGTACGTCCTCGAGGCCAATCCCCGCGCCTCGCGGACCGTGCCGTTCGTCTCGAAGGCGACCGCCGTGCCGCTGGCCAAGGCCGCCGCGCGGATCATGCTGGGCGCGACGATCGCCGAGCTGCGCGCCGACGGCCTGCTGCCCCCGCGCGGGGACGGCGGCGAGGTCGGCCCGAACGCCCCGGTGGCGGTGAAGGAGGCGGTGCTGCCGTTCAAGCGGTTCCGTACGCGCGCCGGCAAGGGCGTGGACTCGCTGCTCGGGCCGGAGATGAAGTCCACCGGCGAGGTGATGGGCATCGACGTGTCGTTCGGGCACGCGTTCGCCAAGTCGCAGGCGGCGGTGTACGGCTCGCTGCCGACCGCCGGCGCCGTCTTCGTCTCGGTGGCCAACCGGGACAAGCGCGGCATGATCTTCCCGGTGAAGCGCCTGGCGGACCTGGGCTTCCAGATCGTCGCCACGGCCGGCACCGGGGACGTGCTGCGCCGGCACGGCATCACCTGCGAGATCGTGTCCAAGCACTACGAGGGCGGGGCGGGCCGCGACGCGGTGGCGCTGATCGCGGCCGGCGAGGTGGCGCTGGTCATCAACACGCCGCAGGGGTCGGGCGCGCACGCCCGCTCGGACGGCTACGAGATCCGCAGCGCGGCGGTGACGGCCGACATCCCGTGCATCACCACGGTGCCCGGCGCGGCCGCGGCGGTGATGGGCATCGAGGCGCTGATCAACGGCGACATGACCGTCCGCCCCCTCCAGGACCTCCACAAGGCCCTGAGGGGCGACGAATGACCCCCCACCCCCCGGGGCACCCGTGGTGATCAAGGGGTTCGTGCCACGACACGCCGGCCGCCTCGGCACCAATCCCTTGATCACCGGGGCGGGGGACGGGTGGGGACGGTGGGACCGCCGTGATGTTTGAGCGGGTTGTTCGGCCTGTGTTGTTTCGGATGGGTGGGGGGGACGCCGAGGCGGCGCACGAGTGGACGTTGCGGCGGCTGACCGCGCTCGCCCGGCGGCCCGCCGCGCTCGCCGCGCTGCGGGCCCGGTACGCCGTGCGGGCGCCCCGCCGCGTGTTCGGGGTCGACTTCCCGAACCCGGTGGGGCTGGCGGCCGGGGTGGACAAGAACGGCGTCGCGCTGCCCGCGTGGCCCGCGCTGGGCTTCGGCTTCGTCGAGGTGGGCACGGTCACCTGGCACCCGCAGCCGGGCAACCCCCGGCCGCGCCTGTTCCGGCTGCCGGGAAGCGAGGCAATCGTCAACCGGATGGGCTTCAACAACGCCGGCGCCGAGGCGTTGGCCGACACGCTCGCCGCCCTGCCCCGGCCGCTCAGCGTCCCGCTGGGCGTCTCGCTGGGCAAATCGAAGGTGACCCCGCTGGACGAGGCCGTCGAGGACTACCTGGCCGCGTACAAGGCGCTCGCGCCGTACGCCGACTACATCGCCGTGAACGTGTCGTCGCCGAACACGCCGGGCCTGCGGGAGCTGCAGGACCGGGCGCACCTGGACGCCCTGCTGGCCGCGCTCGCCGGCGGCGACCCGCCGGTGCTCGTGAAGATCGCGCCGGACCTCACCGAGCACGCCGTCGCCGAGGTGCTGGCCGTCTGCGCGGCGCGGGGGGCGGCGGGCGTGATCGCCACCAACACCACCCTGGGCCGGGCCGGGCTGGCCGCCGCCGACCAGGCACGGGCGGGGGAGGCGGGCGGGTTGTCCGGCCGGCCGCTGGCCGCCCGGGCCCGGGACGTCGTCGCGTTCGTGCACCGGGAGACCGCCGGCGCTATGCCGGTCATCGGCGTGGGCGGCATCCTGGACCCGGCCGACGCCGACCGGCTCTTCGACGCCGGCGCGAGCCTCGTGCAGCTCTACACCGGCTTCATCTACCGCGGGCCGGCGCTCGTGCGCGCCATCGCCGCGCGCGCCGCGGGATGACCCCGGCGCAGCTGCTCGCGCTGGACCGCGCGCACGTCTGGCACCCGTACGGCCCGATGCCGGGCGCCACCGACCCGTACGTGGTCAGCGAGGCGGCGGGTGTGCGGCTGCGGCTGGCCGACGGGCGCGAGCTGGTCGACGGCATGTCGTCGTGGTGGGCGGCGATCCACGGCTACCGCCACCCGGCGCTGGACGACGCCGTCCGGGCACAGCTCGGCCGGATGAGCCATGTCATGTTCGGCGGCCTCACCCACGAGCCGGCCGTGCGGCTCGCCCGGTCGCTGGTGGAGCTGGGCCCGCCCGGGCTGGAGCACGTCTTCCTGTGCGACTCCGGCTCGGTCGCGGTCGAGGTGGCGGTCAAGATGTGCCTGCAGTTCTGGCGCTCGACGGGCCGGCCCGGCAAGCGCCGGCTGGCCACCTGGCGGGGCGGTTACCACGGCGACACGTTCACCCCGATGAGCGTGTGCGACCCGGACGGCGGGATGCACCGCCTGTGGCGCGGCGTGCTGCCCAGGCAGGTGTTCGCGCCCGCGCCACCGGCCGGGTTCGACGCGCCGCCCGATCCGGCGTACGTCGACCGGCTGGCAGCCGAGATCGGCCGGCACGCGGGCGAGCTCGCCGCGGTGATCGTCGAGCCGGTGGTGCAGGGGGCCGGCGGCATGCGCTTCCACAGCCCCGCCTACCTGCGCACGCTGCGGGAGCTGTGTGACGCCCACGACGTGCTGCTCATCTTCGACGAGATCGCCACCGGCTTCGGCCGGACGGGCGCGCTGTTCGCCGCCGAGCACGCCGGGGTGACGCCGGACGTGCTGTGCGTGGGCAAGGCGCTCACCGGCGGCTACCTGTCGCTCGCGGCGGCGCTGTGCACGCCGGCCGTCGCCGCCGGCATCGCCAGCGGGGAGCTGCCGGTGCTGGCGCACGGACCGACGTTCATGGGCAACCCGCTGGCCTGCGCCGCCGCCAACGCCTCGCTGGACCTGCTGCGGGCCGGTCGGTGGCCGGCCGACGTGCGCCGCGTCGAGGCCGGCCTGCGGGCCGGCCTGGCGCCGCTGGCGGGCGCGCCGGGGGTGGCCGACGTGCGGGTCCTCGGCGCGATCGGGGTGGTGCAGCTCGACCGCCCGGTGGACGTGCCGGCGGCGACGGCCGCCGCGGTGGCGGCGGGGGTGTGGCTGCGGCCGTTCCGGAATTTGATCTACACGATGCCCCCGTACGTCACCGACGAGATCGATGTGACGCGGATCACGGAAGGCGTCGCGGCCGCGGTCGCGGCGGCATAGCGAGGAGGAGACGTGGAGACGTTCGGCGAGCGGCTCAGCCGGGCCGTGCGGGCCCGGGGCCCGCTGTGTGTGGGCATCGACCCGCACCCGGGCCTGTTGGCCGCCTGGGGGCTGTCCGACGACGTCGACGGGCTGACCCGCTTCAGCCAGGGCGTGGTCGACGCGCTGGCCGACCGGGTGGCCGTGGTGAAGCCCCAGTCCGCGTTCTACGAGCGGTTCGGCTCTCGCGGGGTGGCCGTCCTCGAGTCAACTATCCGACAGTCGCGGGACGCCGGCGCATTGGTTCTGCTCGATGTGAAGCGCGGCGACATCGGCTCGACGGTCCAGGCCTACGCCGCGGCGTACCTCGACCCGGCCAGCCCGCTGTCGGCCGACGCGATCACGGCGAGCCCGTACCTGGGTATCGGCTCGCTCGAGCCGATGTTCGCCGCGGCGGCCGCGCACGGCGGCGGCGTGTTCGTCCTGGCGCTCACGTCGAACCCCGAGGGCCCCGGCGTGCAGCACGCGCGGCGGGCCGACGGGCGGACGGTGGCGCAGGCCGTCCTGGACACGATTGCCCAGCTCAACGAGGGTGCGCGGCCGCTCGGCAGCATCGGCGCGGTGGTCGGCGCGACCATCGGCGAGACCGGTCACGACCTGTCCCGCGTCAACGGCCCGCTGCTCGCGCCCGGGCTCGGCGCGCAGGGCGGCAGCCCCCGCGGGCTGCGCGCGGTCTTCGGCGACGCGCTGCCCAGCGTCCTGCCCGCGTACTCCCGCGAGGTCCTCGGCGCGGGCCCGGACGCCGGCCGGTTGCGGGCCGCGGCGGAGCGGGCCGCGGCGGAGTGCGCCGCGGCCCTGGCCGACAGCGGTGCGTGACGACTCGCCCCGATTGCGTGATCATGACGCCCCGACGTTGCCGAAAACGCCGTTGACCGCTAGTTTTCCGTCGCGCACGGGAACCACATGCCCCATTAGTTCCCGGGCTCACCACGTTTCACAAGTGCGCCGGCGCCGGCCGGCGCGATAGGGACCTGAGGAGAACTGGTGCCGCTCCCGTCACTGAGCCCCGAACAGCGTGCCGCCGCGCTCGAAAAGGCCGCGGAGATCCGTAAGGCTCGTGCCGAGCTGAAGGATCAGCTCAAGCAGGGCAAGACCACCCTGGCCGCCGTTCTCGAGCGCGCCGAGTCCGACGACGTCGTCGGGAAGCTGAAGGTGTCGGCGGTGCTGCAGGCGCTGCCCGGCATCGGCAAGATCCGCGCCACCCAGATCATGGAGAAGCTCAAGATCGCTGACAGTCGGCGGCTGCGCGGTCTGGGCGAGCAGCAGCGTAAGGCGTTGCTTGGGGAGTTCGCGTCGAACTGATCCACAGCACCGTGTAGAAACAAGCAGTGGATACGCATGGCGAAGCGCGCCCGACAGCTCGGCTCACCGTCCTGTCCGGCCCCTCGGGGGTGGGCAAGGACAGCGTGATCGAGGTGATCCGGGTGCGCTCGTCGCGTATCTGGCTCTCTGTCTCGGTCACCACCCGCCGCAAGCGCGACTACGAGGTCGACGGGGTGCACTACCACTTCGTGGACCGGGCGGAGTTCGAGCGCATGGCGGCGGCCGGCGAGCTGCTGGAGTGGGCCGAGTTCGCCGGCAACCTCTACGGCACGCCGCGCGGCCCGGTGCAGGCCCGCCTCGCCGCCGGCATCCCGGCCCTGCTGAAGATCGACCTACAGGGCGCGCGGCAGGTCCGGGCGGCCATGCCGGAGGCGCAGCTGGTGTTCCTGGCCCCGCCGAGCGTGGCGGAGCTCAAGCGGCGACTGGTGGGCCGCGGCACCGACGACGAGGAGACGATCCGGCGCCGGCTGGCGCACGCCGACGAGGAGCTGGCCGCCGAGGGGGAGTTCGACGTCACGGTGGTCAACGACTACGTCGAGCGGGCCGCGGACGAACTGGTAACATTGCTCGATTCCCCCGTGTTGGCGCGTCCCCGCCAGCAGTAACGGGCAATACACACTTCAGCGAAGGATTTCTGTGGCCACCATCGCGAACCCCGAAGGCATCACCAACCCGCCGATCGACGAGCTGCTCGAGAAGACCACGTCGAAGTACGCCCTGGTGATCTTCGCCGCGAAGCGTGCCCGCCAGGTGAACGCCTACTACAGCCAGCTCGGCGAGGGCCTGCTGGAGTACGTCGGCCCGCTGGTGGAGACCACCCCGCAGGAGAAGCCGCTCTCCATCGCCCTGCGCGAGATCAACGGTGGCCTGCTGACCGCCGAGCCGATCGACGCCGCCTGACCGCCGGCGCACCGGTCCCGCCGATGGCCCCGCGGGTCGTCCTGGGCGTGGGCGGCGGCATCGCCGCGTACAAGGCCGCCGAGCTGCTCCGGCTGTTCACCGAGTCCGGGCACGACGTGCGGGTCGTGCCGACCGCCGCCGCGCTGCGGTTCGTCGGCGCGCCGACCTGGTCCGCCCTGTCCGGGCACCCGGTCAGCGACGACGTCTGGGCCGACGTGCACGAGGTCCCGCACGTGCGCCTCGGCAAGTCCGCCGACCTGGTGGTGGTCGCGCCCGCCACGGCCGACCTGCTCGCCCGGGCCGCGCACGGCCTGGCCGACGACCTGCTCACCAACACGCTGCTGACGGCCCGCTGCCCGGTCGTGCTCGCCCCGGCCATGCACACCGAGATGTGGGAGCACCCCGCCACCGTCGCCAACGTCGCGGTCCTGCGTGGCCGGGGCGTCCTGGTGCTGGAGCCCGCCAGCGGCCGGCTCACCGGCGCCGACACCGGCAGGGGCCGGCTGCCGGACCCGGCGGAAATCTTCGCGGTGGCCCGCCGGGCGCTGGCCCGCGGCGGCGTGCCGCCGGCCGACCTGACCGGGCGGCACGTCGTGGTCACGGCCGGGGGCACCCGCGAGCCGCTGGACCCGGTCCGCTTCCTGGGTAACCGGTCGTCCGGCAAGCAGGGGTACGCGTTCGCCCGCACCGCCGCCGCCCGGGGTGCCCGGGTCACCCTTATCGCGGCGAATGTCGCGCTCTCCCCGCCGGCTGCCGCCGAGATCATCGAAGTCGGCACGACAGAAGAACTGCGCGCCGCGACACTCGCCGCGGCCGCGACCGCCGACGCCGTCGTGATGGCCGCGGCGCCCGCCGACTTCCGGCCGGCCACCGTCGCCGCACAGAAGATCAAGAAGGGGCCCGGCGGCGCCCCGACCATCGCGCTGGTCACGAACCCGGACATCGCCGCGGAGCTGGGCGAGCGCAAACCGCCTGGTCAGGTGCTCGTCGCGTTCGCCGCGGAGACCGCCGACGCGCTGGCCAACGCCCGCGCCAAGCTGGCGCGCAAGCGGGCCGACCTGATCGTCGTGAACGAGGTCGGCGTCGACAAGGTCTTCGGCCGCGACGCCAACGCGGCCACCGTGCTCGGCGCCGACGGCAGCGAGACCGAGCTCGGCGAGCGGCCGAAGGACGACCTCGCCGACGCGGTGTGGGACCTGGTCGTCGCCCGCCTGCCCGGCCGGGCCTGACGCGGGAAAAGCTCGCGGCGTACGCTCGATGACTTGACGGCGGTGGCCTAGACTGCCGCGAGATATCTCGGACACGCTGAGGGAGTGCTGTGGGACGCCGCCTGTTCACATCGGAGTCGGTCACTGAGGGTCACCCCGACAAGATCGCTGACCAGATCAGCGATGGCATCCTGGATGCGTTGCTGACGGAGGACCCGCACAGCCGGGTGGCCGTGGAGACCCTCATCACGACCGGTCAGGTCCACGTCGCCGGCGAGGTCACCACGAAGGCGTACGCGGACATCCCGTCGATCGTGCGCGACACGATCCTGGGGATCGGGTACGACTCGTCGAAGAAGGGGTTCGACGGCGCTTCCTGCGGCGTGAGCGTGTCGATCGGGTCGCAGTCGCCGGACATCGCGCAGGGCGTCGACCACGCGATCGAGCAGCGCCAGGGTGAGGCCGACGACGCGCTCGACGCGCAGGGCGCCGGCGACCAGGGCCTGATGTTCGGCTTCGCGTGCTCGGAGACGCCCGAGCTGATGCCGCTGCCGATCGCGCTGGCGCACCGGCTGGCCCGCCGGCTCGCCGCGGTGCGCAAGGACGGCACGGTGCCGTACCTGCGGCCGGACGGCAAGACCCAGGTCACGATCGAGTACGACGGCTTCCGCCCGGTCCGGCTGAACACGGTGGTGGTGTCGAGCCAGCACGCCGCGGACATCTCGCTGGAGTCCCTGCTGGCGCCGGACGTGCGGGAGCACGTCATCGAGCCGGAGCTGGACGGGCTGGGCTTGGACACCGACGGTTACCGCCTGCTGGTGAACCCGACGGGCCGGTTCGAGATCGGCGGCCCGATGGGCGACGCGGGCCTGACCGGCCGGAAGATCATCGTGGACACGTACGGCGGGTACGCCCGGCACGGCGGCGGGGCGTTCTCGGGCAAGGACCCGTCGAAGGTCGACCGGTCGGCGGCGTACGCGATGCGGTGGGTGGCCAAGAACGTGGTCGCGGCCGGGCTGGCGGAGCGGTGCGAGGTGCAGGTGGCGTACGCCATCGGCAAGGCGCACCCGGTGAGCCTGTTCGTGGAGACCTTCGGCACCGAGGTGGTGGCGGTGGACCGGATCGAGAAGGCGATCGGGGACGTGTTCGACCTGCGGCCCGCGGCGATCATCCGGGACCTGGAGCTGCTACGCCCGATCTACCGGCAGACCGCCGCGTACGGGCACTTCGGCCGGGACCTGCCGGAGCTGACCTGGGAGCGGACCGACCGGGTCGCCGACCTCAAGTCCGCCGCCGGCGCCTGACGCGGCGCCGCCCGGCCGCCGCCCGGGAGCCGGCGGCTGACCTGCCGGTCGCCCGGGTCTGCGTCGACGTCCCGCTGGCGCACCTGGACAGACCGTTCGACTACCTGGTGCCCGCCGACGCGGCGGCTGATGCGCGCCCGGGCACCCGGGTGAAGGTGCGCTTCGCCGGCCAGCTCGTTGACGGCTGGCTGTTGGACCGCGTGCCGGAGTCGGCACACGGCGGCCGGCTCGCGTACCTGGAACGGCTGGTGTCCCCGGAGCCCGCGCTGAGCCCGGAGATCGCGCGGCTGGCCCGCGCGGTCGCGGACCGGTACGCCGGCAGCCTCGCCGACGTCCTGCGGCTCGCCGTGCCGCCCCGGCATGCCCGCGCCGAAAAACAGGCCGACGCCGCCTCCGCCGGCGGAGGCGGCGTTGACCGCGCGCCGGCCGACACCACCGATGCCGCCGTCACCGGTGTCGCGGACGGCGGCAGTGTGCCGTCGGCGACACCGGATGGCTGGTCGGCGTACCCGGCGGGGGAGGCCTTCCTGCGCGCGCTGGCCGACGGCCGGGCGGCGCGCGCCGTCT
>DASQDS010000163.1:0-3728 GCA_035634075.1 Pilimelia sp.
CCGTGCCGGCGCCGTGGGCCGGGGAGCAGGCGGCCTGGTCCGCCGACGGCCGCCGGCTGGCCTTCGTCACCCGGCGGTTCGACCCCGCCGGCGACGTGTACGCCATGGCCGCCACCGGCGCCGCGGTCCGGCCGGTCGCCCGCGACCCGGAGGTGGCCGAGTGGGGCCCGACCTGGCGGGGGGACCGGGTCGCCTTCACCACCGTCGCGGCGAGCGCCGACACCGACCTCTGGAGCGCCGACCGCGGCGGCGCGGACCTGCGCAACCTCACCTCGCGGCCGGGCCGCGAGGACAGCCAGCCGACGTTCGCGGCGGACGGTTCCCGGCTGGCGTACGTCTCGTACACGGCCGGCGGCGTGGAGGTGATCGTGGCGGAGCCGGACGGGCGAAACCCGCGGGTGCTCCGGAGCGGCACCTTCGGCCAGTACGAGAGCCCCACGCTGTCGCCGGACGGCCGGCTGCTCGCGGTCGTCGACCGCGGCGCCGGGCCGGACGGCGGGGCGGCGGCCGCCGCGGTCGTCCCGCCGAACCGGATCCGGGTGCTCCGGGTGCTCGACGGCGCCGAAGTGGGCCACCTCCCCGTCCCGGCGCACCTGGTCGGCACGGAACACGACGCCGCGTGGTCGCCGGACGGCGGCGCCATCGCCGTCTCCCGGACCTCCGCCGCGCGGGACACCCGGGTGCTGCCGGAGCAGGTCGAGCAGGAACTGCCGCCCGGCCGGTCGGTGACGGTGCCCACCACCGTCCGGACCGCCGGCGACCCCGACAGCGACCTCGACGTCCTGGTCCGGCCGGCCGTGGACTGCGCCGACGGCCTGACGGCGGCGGTGGAGCCGCCCGAGCGGTTGGTGCGCGGGGACCGGGACGTGACGTCGGCGTTCGCGGTGACGATCACCCGCCGGACAGCGGCGCCCACCCCGTCGGAAAGCCCGTCGGAGGTCCCGTCGGAGGTCCCGTCGGAGGCTCCTTCGGAGGTCCCCTCCGAGGTGCCGCCGCAGAGTTCGTTCGCGGTCGAGCCGACCGACGAGCCGGCGGCGGGCAGCCTCCTGTCCTGCACGGTGTCCTACACCAACCAGCTCGTCCAGGATCTTCTCGTGCAGCCGGTCGCGGCCGGCCAGCCGTACGTACAACTGGATGACGTGACCGCGCCGGACGGCGGCGCCGACGGCGCGCGCGTCGAATTCGCCCCGCGGGCCTTCGACGGCACCGGCACGCCGATCGCGGACGTGGCCTGCGACCGCCGGCCGGGCAGCGCGTTTCCCGTCGGCGCCACCTATGTGACCTGCACCGCGACCGACGGGCAGGGGCGCACGGCCCGGGACCGCGCCGTGGTGGCGGTCACCGACGGCATCGAGTCGACCCACCGGGTCTGGGTCGCGCGCATCGCCTCGGCCACCGGCGACGAGGTGACCTTCGGCGACCAGCTCGACCTCGGGGCGCGGTTGCGGGCACCGTGCCGGCCGGGCCGGACGGCCGGGTACCCGGCGTGGTCGCCGGACGGCCGGGCACTGGCGTTCAGCCAGCGCGAGGCCGACGAGGACACCGAGGGCGCCGCGTGGTCGGCGCTGTGCGTGGTCGACGCGGACGGCCGCAACGCGCGCCTCCTCGTGGCGCCGGGCGCGGGCGGCGAGGCAGACGGGCCCGGTGACGACGACACGGCGGCGCAGCCGGCCTGGACGCCCGACGGCTCGCGGATCGCCTACCACGACAACGGCGCCATCCGGACAGTGCCGGTCACGGGCGGCGAAACGGCGGGGGTGGAGACGGTGGGCCGGGGGAGGTACCCGGTCTACCAGCGGCTGCCGGACCGCGACCTGCACCTGTCCATGTCGGTGGGCGGTCCGGGCTACGTCGGCGGCGACCCGGTACCGCTGACCCTCACCGTCCGCAACGACTCGCCGCGCCCCGCCCGCAACGTCTGGCTCAGCGTCGCGCTGCCCGCCGGGGTGGGCGACCCGCCGTCGATCGACTCCCGGTGCGACGCGCGGGCGACCCTGTGCCGCCTCGTCGACCTGGACGAGGGCGACCAGGTGGCGGTCACGATGGCGGTGCCGGCCGGCGACGCCTACCGGGGGCCACTGCCGGCCCGGCTGAACGCCACCGTCGAGGGCGCCCCGCCGGCCGACCGGCAGACCAGCGCGGACCTGCTCGTCGTCCACCCGGAACTGACCGTCGACCCGCCGATCGGCCGGCCGGGCTTCGTGCCCCGGGTGGACGGCGCGAACTTCCCGCCCGGCGCGACCGTCCGGGTGACCTGGTCCACCGGCATCACGGCCGAGCCGGACCTCGTGCGGGTGCGACCCGACGGCACGTTCGCGGTGTCCCGGCTCGTGATGCGGGAGGAGCGGCCGGGGCTGCGCCGCGTGCACGCCGAGGTGGTGGACGGTTCCCCGTTCGCCCCGGTGGACAGCTCCGAGGAGTTCATCGTCCTGCCCCGGGTGCTGGCCCCGCCCCAGCTCGAGTACCGGAAGGATCCGCATGATCCACGACATCGATGAGGCGCTGCGGCGCCTCGTGGAGGCGGCCGGCCGGCAGGCGAAGGTCACCGTGGTGTTCGACGCGCCGACGAAGGAGTGGGCGGCCCGGCGCAACGCGCCGAACATCGTGGACTGCTACCTGTACGACATCCGCGAGGACCTGCGCCGCCGCTCCCGCGGCCTGCGCAACGAGTACGCCGACGACGGCGTCGTCCGCGCCCGGCTGGCCCCGCCGCGCTTCGTCAAGCTCTCCTACCTGGTCACCGTGTGGGCCAAGGACCCCAGCGACGAGCACCGGCTGCTGTCCGACCTGCTGGTCAACCTGATCGGCCTGCCCGCGGTGCCCCGGGACCTGCTCGGCGGGGCCGTCGCCGCGACCGGGCTGGCGGTGCCGATGACCGTCGCGCTGCCCCCGCCGGAGGATCGGGCGTTCGCCGACGTCTGGTCGGCCCTGGGCGGCGAACTCAAACCGTCGCTCGACGTGGTGATCAGCGCGCCGGTGGCCGCGGAGAAGCCGGTGCCGGCGGAGCGCCCGGCCCGGGACGGCGTGCGCGTGGGGCTCTCGGACACGCGCACCGGCGCCGCCGACCCGCCCGTCGGCCACCACGTGGAGCGCGCCGGCGAGGGCCGGCCGCGGGTCTCGATGCGCCGCGTGCGCAGGGTCTGACGGATGGACGACGTCGCGGCGCTGCTGCGCCGGCTCCAGCGGGTGGAGTACGCCGTCCGGGCCGCCGTCGCGCGGTGCCGCGCCACCGACCCCGCGCCGGACGACGCGTTCCGCGGCCTCTACCTCTCCGACGAGGTGGTGGACGAGGTGCTCGGGGCGCACCGGGAACCGTTCACCTGCCCCGCATTCGACGCCGCCGGCGCCGCGGAGCCGGCGGACCGGTTGGCTGCCCTCGCCACCGCCGCCGGGCCACCGTGGGGCTGGCCCTGCGGCTGGCCGGCCTGCCGGAGGCTGCGCCCGGGCGGGCCCGGCTGGCCGCCGGCGCCCCGCTGGTGGACCTGGGCCTGGTGCGGATCGAGGACCCCGACCGGCCGCTGCTGTCCCGGGGCCTTCGGGTGCCGGACCGCGTCGGCGCGCACCTGCTCGGCACCGACTCCCCGGAGCCGCTGCTGGCCGGGCTGGCCGCATGCGCGTCGAACGCGGGCGTGGCACCGTCCGCCCGCCCGGCACCGTCCGCCCGCCCGGCACCGTCCGCCCGCCCGGTGCCGGACGCCGGCTCGGTGCCGGGGGCGGTGCCGCTGGCG
>DASQDS010000164.1:0-3999 GCA_035634075.1 Pilimelia sp.
CGGTAGCAGTGGGCGTGCAGCTCCCGGCGCAGCGGCGCCACGAGCCGGGCGAACGCGGCGTCGTCCCCGGCCCGCGCCCGGGCCAGGTCCGGCTCGCCGGCATCCGCCGCGGGGGCAGCGCCCTGCGCGGGGGCAGCGCCCTCCGCGGCGGCCGGCGGAGAAATGTCGCTCACGAGCGATGATTCTGCCCCACCGCCGGGAGTCCCCCCTTCGACAGCACGGCACCGACCCACCCGGAGGACCCGCGATGACGACGACCGAAGGCACCCACGCGCCCGCGTGGTTCGACATCTCCTCACCCGACGCCGCCCGGGCGCGCGGCTTCTACCGCGAGCTGCTCGGCTGGCCGGTGACCGTCCTGGACGACACCTACGCGCTCGTCGGCACCGACGGCGGGCAGCCGACGGGCGGCATCGGCCAGGCCGGCCCGGACAGCCCGTACACCGGCCTGGTCGTCTATTTCCCGGTGGCCGACCTCGACGCGGCGCTGGCCCGGGCGCAGCGGCTGGGTGGCCGCCGGACGCTGGCGCCGCGGGGTGTGCCAGGCGGCGGGCGGATGGCCGTGTTGACCGACCCCGACGGCAACCACGTCGGCCTACTCGGGCCGTGACCGGCCCGACCGAGGACAGGAGAAACATCATGTGCGGACCCGATGTGAAGGCCGACCTGCACCACTACCTGCGCGAGGCCCGCGCCGCCCTCGTGTGGAAGCTCGACGGGCTCTCGGAGTACGACGTCCGCCGGCCGCTGCCGCGGACCGGGACCAACCTGCTCGGGCTGGTCAAGCACCTGAGCGGCGTCGAGACGCTGTACCTGGGGGAGGTGTTCGGCCGGCCGTTCGCCGAGCGCATCGACTGGGTCGGCCCGGACGTGCCGGCCAACACGGACATGTGGGCGGACGCCGACCAGTCGCGCGCGCAGCTCGTCGGCCTGTACGGGCGGGCGGGCGCGCACGCGGACGCCACGATCGCCGCGCTGGACCTGGACGCCGTCGGCCACGTGCCGTGGTGGCCGGCGGACGGCAGCCGCCCGACGCTGCACCGGGTGCTGGTGCACCTGATCGCGGAGACGCACCGGCACGCGGGCCACGCCGACATCGTCCGGGAACTGATCGACGGGTCCGTGGGGCTGCGCGCCGGCCCGGACAACTTCATGCCCGCCGGCGACGACGCGTGGTGGTCGGCCTACCACGACCTGCTCGAGCGCACCGCCCGGAGGGCGGTCCGGCGGGAGGAGGTGCCGGCCCGCCCGTAGGGTGGGTGCCCATGACCTTGGATCCACCCGCCCCGGCGCGGGCGGCGGCGGACGCGGTGCGCGCCCGCGTCCGGCCGCCGTCGTTCCCGGCACGGCGGTTCCCGGTGACCGACTTCGGGGCGGCCGGTGACGGCCGGACCGACGACACCGACGCCTTCCGCGCCGCGGTCGCCGCCTGCAACGCCGCGGGCGGCGGGCATGTCGTGGTGCCGGCCGGCAGGTTCTCGACCGGGGCGATCCGGCTGCTCAGCGACGTCGACCTGCACGTCGGCGACGGTGCCGTGCTCGAGTTCCGGCAGGAGCCGGCGGCCTACCTGCCGCCCGTGCCCACCCGGTGGGAGGGCGTCGAGCTGATGAACTACTCGCCGTTCGTCTACGCGTACGGCGAACGCAACGTCGCGATCACCGGCACCGGCACGCTCGACGGCCGCGCCGACCACGCGCCCTGGTGGGACTGGAAACCGCTGGAGAAGGCGGATTTCGCCCTCGTGGAGCGGCTGGCGGACGACGAGGTGCCGGTGCCGCGGCGGGTCTTCGGTGCGGGCTACCACCTGCCACCGTCGTTCATTCAGCCGTACCGCTGCGAGAACGTGCTGATCGAGGGCGTGACGCTGGCGAACTCCCCGTTCTGGCAGATCCACCCGGTGCTGTGCCGCAACGTCACCGTCACCGGCGTGACCGCCCGCTCGCACGGGCACAACAACGACGGCTGCAACCCGGAGTCGTGCGACGGGGTGGTCATCACCGGCTGCGACTTCGACACGGGCGACGACTGCATCGCCATCAAGGCCGGGCGCAACTCCGACGGCCGCCGGCTCGCCGTGCCCTGCCAGCACATCGTCATCGCCGACTGCACGTTCGCCGACGGACACGGCGGCGTCACCATCGGCAGCGAGATGAGCGGCGGCGTGCAGCACGTGTACGCCTCGAACCTGCGGATGGACAGCCCGAACCTGTGGTCCTGCGCCCGCTTCAAGACGAACTCCGTGCGCGGCGGCTTCATCCGCGACGTGCACATCGAGGGCGTGACGGTGGGTCAGGTCCGCGACCAGGTGTTGGAGATCGACTTCGGGTACGAGGAGGGCGACGCGGGCGAGTTCCTGCCCCGGGTCGACGGCATCCACCTCAGCGGCTGGCGGGTGGCCAGCACGGACGCCCCGTGGCGGCTCGTCGGGTACGGGCGGGGACCGATCGGCACGGTCAGCCTGACCGATGTTGTCATCGACAAGGCGACGTCGCCCGGCGTCGCCCGGGAGGTGACCGGTCTGCGCCTGCGGGACGTGACGGTCAACGGCGCCGCGGTGGGGTAGCGGACCGGATCCGGGGGTACC
Organism: Pilimelia sp.; assembly: GCA_035634075.1. Classification (GTDB taxonomy): domain Bacteria; phylum Actinomycetota; class Actinomycetes; order Mycobacteriales; family Micromonosporaceae; genus DASQDS01. Next base: position 2,586 of record DASQDS010000164.1, read on the forward strand.
CACAACGCACCGATCTACGTGGAACGAAGACGTATCCCCCGGAGGTTCCCCGTGACCGCACACCCGGTGCACCCGCCGCGCTCCCCCGCCGCCCGCTGGGCCGGGCTGGCCGCCTTCGGGCTGGCCGCCGCGACCGCCGCGCTGATCGGCACGCTGGCGGTGACCGGCACCACATCCACCTACGCGGTGCTGGAGAAGCCGGCCTGGGCCCCGCCGTCGTGGCTGTTCGGCCCGGTCTGGACGGTGCTCTACGCACTCATCGCCATCGCCGGCTGGCTGGTGTGGCGGCGGGTGGGCTGGCACGCGGCCCTGGTCCCGTACGCCGTGCAGCTGGTGCTCAACGCCGCCTGGACCCCGATCTTCTTCGGCGCCGGGGCGTACGGCTGGGCGCTGGTGGACATCGTGGCGATGCTGCTGGCCATCGCGGTGACGATCGTGGCGTTCCGGCCGATCTCCCGGCTCGCGGCCGCGCTGCTGGTGCCGTACCTCCTCTGGGTGGCGTACGCCACGGCGCTCAACGCGGCCATCTGGTCCGCCAACAGCGGCTAGTACTCACCGGCGGTGCAGGAAATGGCACCCGGCCGGGCACGCCGCGGCGCCGGACATGGGCGCATGCTGTCCCTATGACTGCGCACGGCTTCGCGGCCCCGGCCGACCTGGAAGGGCTGGCCCGAGCGGCCGCCGACGGTGACCAGCGGGCGCTGGACGCGCTGCTCACGGCCGTCCGCCCGGACGTCCTGCGGATCTGCGCCCGCTTCCTGCCCCACCGGGAGGACGCCGAGGAGGCCTGCCAGGACACGCTGCTCGCGCTCGCGCGCGGGATCGACCGGTTCGAAGGCCGGTCGGCCTTCCGGACGTGGCTGCACCGCCTGGCCGCCAACCGCGCCCGGTCCACGTACCAGGTGCTGCGCCGCCGCTGCGCGACCGAGGCCGCCGGAGTGCCGCTGCCCGACCGGCCCGACCCGCGCCGGACCAGCGTGGTCGCCGGCACCCGGCTGGACCTGCTGGACGGCCTGGAGCGGCTCGGGCCGGCGCTGGCCGAGCCCGTGGCGCTGCGGGACGTGCTCGGCCTGAGCTACCGCGACATCGCCGACCTGCTCGACCTGCCGGAGGGCACGGTGAAGTCCCGCATCCACGAGGCCCGGCGGCGGCTGCGGGAGTGTCTCGGGGTGGACGCGGAGCCCGGCCCGGTGGTCGCGAACCCGGGGCGGTGACGGGCAGCCGTGCCGGATTCCCCGATCCGACGGTTCGCCGCCGCCGGCACCGCCGCCCTGCTCGCCGCCGCGGCGGTGGTGGCGTGCGGCGCCGAACCGGTGTCCCCGCTGCCCGCGGAGGGGCCCGTCCCAGCAGCCACCGGCACGCCGTCGCCGACGGCGGCCCCGGCGTCCGCGACCACGCCGGCCGGGCCGCGCCG
>DASQDS010000165.1:0-8579 GCA_035634075.1 Pilimelia sp.
ACCAGGGCATCGACCGGCGGGGCCGGGCCCGCGGCGGGCCGGGGGCGCGCGGCGGGCACATGACACGCGCGTGCCCTCTCCCAGCCGGGAGAGGGCACGTCGACCGTAGAGCCGCGGGGCGCGCTGTCCGCATTCTATGGGTGGGACCTGGGGAGGAACGACCACACCGGCGACGTTGGACAGGCACGCCCCGCGGAGCCTGTTTGATTCCTATGTTACGCGAAACTCGCCCGGCTTGCGCGTTGAGCGAGGATAGCCCGAATAGCGCCAATTGAAACGCCCAACACGCACACGGTGGCGATCAGCGCCAGCAGACCGATCGGCTCCTTGTCCGACACCGGCTCCACCGAGCCGAGCGGCTCCGCCGCCAGGTCCGTGCCGCTGCCGTCGGCCGGCACCTCGTCCACCGGCAGGGCGGGCGTCGAGGTCGGCTCCCCGATCAACGTCGGGCTCTCCGCGGCCGGCGTCGCCCTTGAGCCGGGCGGGGTGTCGGCGGCCGACCGGTTGACCGCACCAGGCCGCGCGGGGCGCACCGGCGCCGAGCCCCCGGCGGACGATCCGCCCGCGGCCCGCCCGGGCCCGCCCGGCGTCGTCGCGCGGGGTGGCGTCTCCCCGCCCCCGGTGGGACCGAAGGGCCGGGTCGGGCCGGTGGGCGCCGGCGGCGCCGGGTCGATGGCCGGCCGCGCCGCGACCACCCGGACCTCTACGGCGGACTTCTCCGCCAGCACGCAGTGCGGCTTCAGCGCGAGTGACACGGGACCGCGACGGAAGAGGACCTGCGCGGTGCTGCCCTCCGCCACCTCGCCCCGGGCGGCGCCGTCCAGCAGCAGCGTCGCGCGGTGCCCGGTCCGGTTCACCACCTTCAGCGTCGACTCCGCGGGCACCGTGACGGACCGGGTGCTGGGGTTGGCCGCGCAGCTCACCCCGAGCAGCCTGCTGCCGCTGAAGGTGACCTGCCGGCCACTCTCCATCGACTCGGCCTGCGCCGCACCGGCCGCCAAGAACGGCGCGCCCGCGATGATCGCGGCCGCCGCGAGGGTGGCCCGGTGTCGGGACCAGGACTGCGACATGCACCAACTCCCCAGTTCAGCAGGGTCCGGCGGGCGCGGGGCGCGGGCCGGCAAATCCACTGCTGACAACGAGGCGTACGCCACACCGGTGACGCCGCCGGCCGGAAAACCCGGTGCGGGCGGTCCGGGGGAGCGGCGCGGATCGGTGTCGTACCCGGGCCGTAGGCTCGCCGTCATGCGCATCGGAGCCCATGTCGACCGGGCGGAGCCGCTGGCCGAGGCCGCCGCCCGGGACGCCGACCTCGTGCAGTTCTTCCTCGCCGACCCGCAGGGCTGGACGGCGCCCAAACCGCGGGCCGACGCGGCCGGCCTGCGGGCCGCAGACGTCGAGGTCTACGTCCACGCGCCGTACGTGATCAATGTGGCGACCACCAACAACCGCATCCGCATCCCCAGTCGCAAACTGCTGGTGCAGCACGCCTCCGCCGCGGCCGAGGTGGGCGCCCGGGGGCTCATCGTCCACGGGGGACACGTCAACAAGGCCGACGACATCACGGTCGGCTTCGACAACTGGCGCAAGACCTTCGCGTACGCGGCGGAGGCCGGGGGTTTCGCAACGCCCATCCTGATCGAGAACACGGCCGGCGGCGACAACGCGTGCGCGCGGCGGTTCGACGCGCTCGCCCGGCTGTGGGACGCGGTGGGGGAGTTCGACGTCGGTTTCTGCCTGGACACCTGCCACGCACACGCCGCCGGCGAGGACCTGCTGGACGTCGTCGACCGGGTCAAGGCCATCACCGGACGCATCGACCTGATCCACGCCAACGACTCGAAGGACCCGTTCGACTCGGGACGGGATCGACACGACAACCTCGGAAGCGGCAGGATCGACCCGGAGCTTGTCGTGGCGGTCGTCCGCGCGGCCGGTGCACCGACCGTCGTGGAGACTCCCGGCGGGGTCGAGGGGCAGGCCGCCGACATCGCCTATCTGCGGGGCAAGCTCGGTCGCTAGGCGTGACCGTCCACGAGGGACGGCCTGAGGTGAGGACGGACATGAGCACGGAGGAGCCCACCGGGACCGGCAAACGGGACGCGGCCGCCGAGCCGCCTCGCGGCCAGGGGACGCCCACCACGTCAGCCTCGCCCAAGCCGGCCGCCCCACCGCCGCCGGTCGCCCCTCCGGGTGCCGGACCGACCTCGTCCGACGCGACCAAGGGCCTGGCCCCGTCCGGCGCGGCAGCCGGCCCGGCACGCGCGACGGCCACGGACGGGAAGCCGCCCGGCACGCCCGCCGACAAGGCCACCGGCAAGGCCACCGACACGCCCGCCGACAAGGCACCAGGCACGGCCGCCGAGAAGGCCCCAGGCGAGGCCGCCGACAGGGGGCCGGGCAAGGTCGCAGACAATGGGGGCGCGCCGGCGACCGAGAAGGGCGCGGCGTCGGCGGCCGCGACGGACCCGTGGGATAAGTTCGCGCCCGCGCCGCTGCCGACGGTGAGCCGACCGCGCCGGCTGCTCGCCGCCATGGGCCGCGCCTGCGCGCACGAATGGACACTGGCCAGCCTCGCCGGCCTGCTGCTGGCCGTGGTGATGACCTGGCCGACTTTGCGCTACCCCGCGTACACGATCCCGCAGGACATCTGGGACCCGACCCTCCAGGCGTGGCAGATGGCCTGGTCGGGGCACATCCTGACCACCGACCCGGGCCAGCTCTGGCACGCCAACGCGTTCTTTCCCGACAGGTACACCTTCGCCTTCTCCGACACCCTCCTGGGGTATGCGCCGGCCGGCCTGATCGGTGACGGCCCGGTGGCGGCCCTGATCCGCTACAACATCATGTACGTGCTCGTGCACGCGCTGGCCTTCGTCGGGGCGTACGCGCTGGTGCGCCAGCTCGGCGCGGGCCGCACCGGCGCGGCGGTGGCCGGGGCCGCGTTCGCCTACGCGCCGTGGCGGCTGGCGCAGGCCGGGCACATGCACGTCCTGTCCACGGGCGGGATCGCCCTGGCGCTGGCGATGCTGGCCCGCGGCCACGGCTGGTCCCTGCGGCACGGCTACCGGCCGGCCCGCCGGCACGCCGGCTGGGCGTTCGCGGGCTGGCTGGTGGCCGCCTGGCAGATCAGCCTCGGCTTCGGCATCGGCCTGCCATTCGCGTACGCGCTCGCCGTCGTCGTCGTGGTGTCGGTGATCGCCTACGTCATCCGGCGCACCTGGTTCTGGGGGGTGCGCCGCCCGTTCGGCGCCCGGTTGCTCGTGGCCGACCTGCTCGGCGGCGTGGCGTTCGCGGCCACCGGGGTGCTGCTCGCCCTGCCGTACTTCCGGGTCGCCGAGCTGCACCCGTACGCCCGCCGCACGGTGGAGGAGCTGTCGTTCTTCTCCGTGACGGCGAACGGCTTCGTCACCGCGCCCGCCGAGTCCCGGATCTGGGGGGAGGCGCACGCCGCCGCCCGTGCGGGCCTCCCGTGGGCGCCCGAGATGACCATGCTGCCGGGCTTCATCCTCTACGGGCTTGCCGTGGCCGGCCTGTTCTTCTCAATCTGGACCGTCCGGCAGCGCCTGCTGCTGCTGCTCGGGGCGGCGCTCACGATCGTGCTGGCCATGGGCACCCGGTTCTTCGGCGGCACGTACACCTACCTGCTGCTGTACGAGAACCTGCCGGGTTGGGACGGCATCCGGACCCCGGGCCGCCTCGTCATCTGGACCACCCTTTTCCTGGGCATCCTCGCCGCCGGCGCGGTGGGTGCGCTGGTGGAGCGGGCCCGGGAGACCAGACCGGAGCCGGCCGTGCCGTACCGGCTCGGCTTCTGGCCACGGTTGGCCACCCTGGTGCCGTTGGTCCTGGTGCTGGCCGAGGGCCTGAACGTCACGCCGCATCCCGTCGTACCGACCGAGCCGGCCGCGATGCGGACCGCCGCCGGTCCGATGCTGGTCCTGCCAAGCTCCGCGCTGATCGACAACAACGTGATGCTGTGGTCCACGGACGGCTTCCCCGCCATCGTGAACGGCAACAGCGGTTTCACACCGCAGCGGCTCAACGACGTCCGGCAGGTCTCCGCCTCGTTCCCCGACCAGCAGAGCATCGAGTACCTGCGCGAGCTCGGCGTGAAGACGGTCCTCATCCTGCGGGACGCGGTCATCGGCACGCCCTGGGAGGGCGCCGCGGAGCGGCCCGTCGACGGCCTCGGCGTGACGCGCACAGAGAACGCCGGCACGGTGGTGTTCCAGCTCGCCGGCTGACCCGGTCACCCGGCCGGCGGCCCACCGGGTCACCGGCCGGCGGTCACCGCCGGGTCCGCCGAGGCGTCGGTTGTCCCGTCGGCATCCGCGTCGCCGCCCGGCCCCGGGTCGGCCGCCCGCGCGGCCACCCGGTCCGGTGCGCCGTCGAACACCCCGCCGTCCGGGTCGTCGGCGTACGTCTGCCGGACGGCGTCGTCCTCGGGGTGCAGCACGTCCCACACGACGAACCCGCACAGCGCGACGACCGTGCCCAGCCGGAGGGCCGATGCCAGCACGAAGACCCACTCCGGGAAGACGAACTTGCCGGAGGCGCCCATCAGCTCGCCGTAGAAGGCCAGGAAGTAGCAAAGCTCCGCGAACTGCCAGGCGAGGAAGGCACCCCAGCGCGGGCGGGCGAGGACGGCGAGCGGCAGCAGCCACAGCACGAACTGCTGCGACCACACCTTGTTGAAGATGAGGAAGGCGGCCACGATCAGGAACGCCACCTGCGCCAGCCGGGGGCGCCGCGGCGCGCGCAGCACGAGGACGCCGATGGCCACCCACGCCGCGATGATGAGCAGGTACGTCAGGTTGTTCAGCAGCGGGATGTTCTGCGCGAGCGACCGGAACGGTTCGATGCCGTACCGCTCGGCGCCGCGGGGTAGATGGTCCCCGATGTACCAGAGCGTCCCCCAGTCGACGCCGCGCTCCCGGTTCAGCTCGATGAAGCGGTCCCAGTTCTCGTAGTTGAGGACCATGAACGGAACGTTCACCGCCACACACGCGACCGCGCCGGCGACGGCCGCGTTGACCACCGGAACGAAGCGGCGGGACCGGATGGCCAGGAAGATCAGCGCGACGAAGATGAACCCCGGCCACAGCTTCGCCGCCGTGCCCAGCCCGAGCAGCACCCCGGCGACCACCGGCCAGCGCCGCGCCCACGCCCAGATGCCGAAGACGGCGAACGCGATCGCCAGCAGGTCCCAGTTGACCGTGGCGGTGACGAACAGGGCCGGCGCCAGCGCGAACAGCGCCAGGTCCCACGGCCGCCGCCGGCGTAGCGCCAGCATGGCCGCGACGGCCCAGACCGCGAGCGCGCTCAGCACGATCGCATTCGCGTTGTAGAACCACATCGCCTGGTTCAGCGCGGGGTTGCGCTGCCCCATCTCGTGCACGGGGAGACCCAGCATGCCCATGAAGACGCCGGTGAGCACCGGGTACTCCACCGGGTGGTCCAGGTACGGGACCTTGCCCTCGTTGAGCCCTTCGGCGTAGTACAGGGCCAGCACGTCCGTGTAGCAGTACTGCTTGTACTGCACGTAGTTGGACCAGGCGCCGTCCTGGCACGGCGACTTCTGGACCCAGTGCAGGGCCAGCGTGAGGCAGGTCAACGCCAGCACGATCCGGGCGGCGGTCCAGAACCGGTTGCGCCCGGGGGACCCGTCCGCCCCGCCGGCGTGTGTGCCGAGGGGACCGCCGATCGACTCGGACAGCCCGCCGACAAACCGGTCGGACCGGCTCGGGTGGTCCTGCTTCGGGGTCTCGCCGCCGGCCTCCGACTGCACGCTCATGAGGGAACATCCTGCCGTACCGGTCGGCCGGATGGCAGCACGGCGGCCCTGTCCCGACGGCGCGCTGCGGGGCGCAGGCTGACACCGGCCCGGTCCGCGCGCTACCGCAGCCGCTCCGCGAGGAAGTCCTCCCAGGTCCGGTGTCCGACGGCCCGCTCCGGGGCGAGGTTGGCGCCGGCCCGGATGGCGCCGGCCGCCCCGCCCGGGAGCCGGACCGGCAGGAGCAGCCGGCGCCGACGGCTGGCCCGCAGGTAGTCGCGGACCAGCTCGCTCGCCGCATACACGCGTGGCCCGCCGATGTCCGGCACCAGCCCGGCCGGCTCGCCGAGCGCCAGGTCGGCCAGCCGCGCCGCCACCTCGCCGGCGTCGACCGGCTGGTACCGGACGCCGCTCGGGACCGGGATCACCGGCGCCTTCGCCAACTGCCGGGCCACCAGCAGGATCAGGTCGTGGAACTGGGTGGCCCGCAGGGTCGTCCACGGCACACCGGAGTCGGCGACCGCCACCTCGGCCGCCCGCTTCGCCGCGAAGTAGCCGAACATGCCGCGGTCCAGGCCGCTCACGACAGGAACGCGGTCGGCGCCGACGACGGAGATGTAGACCAGGTGCCGGACAGCGGCCCGCGCCGCCGCGCGTACCATATTTTGCGCCTTGTCCTCGTCGCCCTTGGCGCTGCCCGCGCAGTGGACGATGGTCGCGACCCCGCGCACGGCGGCGTCCAACCCGGCCCCGGTGGCGAGGTCACCGACGACGTATTCGATGCCGTCCTCAGGCTCGCGGGCCCGCCGGCTGAGGACGCGCACGGGCTGGCCGGCCGCCCGCAGGCGCGGGACGAGGAGCCGCCCCAGCGTGCCCGTGCCGCCGGTGACCAGAAGGGGTGAGGCCACGGTGTCTCCCATCGTTCGCCGCCACGTGGATCTCCCGGTCACATCTGCCGAGGTTGGCGGGTCTACTGGGATGACACCCGGCGACGGAGGAACGTGACTGATGGGCGAGCGCGAGCGGCTGGGCGAGCAATTCGACGAACACCGCACCCGGCTGCGCGCGGTGGCCTACCGGATGCTCGGCTCGCTCAGCGACGCCGACGACGCGGTCCAGGAGGCATGGGTACGCCTCAGCCGCGCCGAGGCCCGCGGGGTGGACAACCTCGCCGGGTGGTTGACCACGGTCGTGGCACGGGTGTGCCTGAACATGCTCCGCACGCGCGAGTCCCGGCGGGAGCAGCCCTTCGACGTGCACGTGCCCGACCCGATCATCGGCCCCGCCGGCGGTGGCGACCCCGAGCACGAGGCTGTGCTGGCCGACTCGGTGGGGCTGGCGCTCCAGGTGGTGCTGGACTCGCTGGCGCCGGCCGAGCGGCTCGCGTTCGTCCTGCACGACATGTTCGCGGTGCCGTTCGAGGAGATCGCCGCGATGCTCGACCGGTCGCCGACGGCGGCCCGGCAGCTGGCCAGCCGCGCCCGCCGGCGGGTCCGGGGCGCGCCCACCCCCGACCCGGACCTCGCCCGCCAGCGCGCCGTCGTGGACGCCTTCTTCGCCGCCGCCCGCGACGGCGACTTCGACGCGCTCGTGGCCGTGCTGGACCCCGACGTCGTGCTGCGCGCCGACGGCGGCACGGCCCGCGCCCGCCAGACCGTCGTGATCCACAGTGCCGGTGCCGTCGCCGCACAGGCGGCCACGGCCTCGCGGCTCGCCGCGTTCGTGCGGCCGGCGCTGATCAACGGAGCCGCCGGGGTCGTGGTGGTGGCGGGCGGGCGGGTGCTGTCGGTGATGGCCTTCACCGTCGCGCGCGGCCGCGTCATCGCCATCGACGTGCTGCTGGACCCGGAGCGCCTTGCCACCGTCGACCTTGCGCTGCTCGGAGACTGACTTTTATCGGGCCGGTCGGACGGTTCGTTCCCGGGCGATCCGGGCCGGGCGGTGAGGTGCGGGTGAACGCTCCCGCGGGCGTCGTCAGCGCACCGCGCCGCCGCGGGTCAGGGGAAGACGGGCGGGGCGAGACAGAGCATGAACAGCAGTGCGGGCAGCAGGTCCACACTGTTCGGGATGGTCAGCCAGCCGACCAGGCCCAGCTTCGGCGCCGGGTTGTCGTCAAGCCGGGCGCGCAGCTGGCCGGACAAGATTTTGGACAGGATGTACCGCCACAGGCTCATCAGCATCATCCCGATGAAGGTGTACCCCACCACTGCCACGACCGTCATCACGACCTCCAGCGCGGAGGTCAGGGTCGACGGTGTATCCGGTCGGGCGAAGGACGCCACGATAAACAGGGCGAGCGCCCCCAGCATCAGGAACATCCACGCCACCAACCGGATGACGCTCGCGAGCGACACCTCGTCCGCGCCCTGGGGACGCTTGAGCGCATCGGTGCGCATGTCGTTCAGCGCCTCTTCGAATGTCTCGTCGTCGGCCTTGAGGAAGTGGGCCAGGAGCGGGGCGGCGCCGCGCACGGCAAACGATCCCAGGTCGTGCATCTGTCCCACCGCAACGGTCCCGTCCGAAGGCGTCAGCACACTAGCGGTCCGCGGGACCTTGGCCGGCGCAGGCCGCAGTCTCGACCGAGGCCGCACGTTCGACTGGCATCCGCCACGCAAGGTCCGGTCATGCTCAGGGACTGGGGCAAGCAGCGCTAAGGCCGGCCACCCTCGTCACTGCCGGCGGAGGCCGTTGGGCACCGGCAACAGCTCGGGAAGTCCGTTTCCGTTGCCGTTCCCATTGCCGTTTCCGTTGCCGAGCCCGTTCCCGATCCCGTTGTTACCTGGCCCGTCGTCCTCCTGGCCGC
>DASQDS010000166.1:0-2182 GCA_035634075.1 Pilimelia sp.
CCTGCTCAGCCAGGTCCGCTATCCGCACGAGTTCGCGGCGGCGGGCCGCCGCGCGATGGCCCGGGGGGTGGCGCTGTGCGTGGGGACGGTCGCGCTGCTCGCCGTGCCGCTGCTGGGCGGGCTGTGGTACGCCGGGGCGCTGGGCGCCGCCGGTGTGTTGATGGCGGCGGCGCACGCGGTGCTCGCCGGCGCGTATTTCACGGGGTTCCTGCAGGCCGGGCAGGGGCGCTACGTCGCGCTGTGCCTGGCCCTGGTGGCCGCCGCCGGGCTGCACATCGCCGGCGGGGCCGCGGTCGGTTCCGGCGGCGATCCGCTGCTGGACACCGGCCTCTTCCTGGGCAGCGCGGTGCTGCTGCAGGTGCTCTGTGCGGTGCTCCTCGCCCGGGCCACGGCCCGGGTGTGGGGCTTTCGGTAACGACGTCTTGTGGGGAGGCGCTCGGACATGCATGCGGTGATCCTGGCCGGTGGGAAGGGCGTGCGGCTGCGGCCGTACACGACGGCACTGCCCAAGCCACTGGTGCCCATCGGTGACAGCCACGCGATCCTGGAGATCGTCCTGGAACAGCTCGCGGCGTACGGGTTCCGGTCCGTCACGCTGGCGATCAACCACCTCGGCCCGCTCATCCGCGCGTTCGTGGGCGACGGCGCCCGCTGGGGGCTGAGCGTCGACTACGTCGAGGAGGAGGTGCCGCTGTCCACCGTGGGCCCGCTGTTCGGGCTGAAGGACCGGCTGCCCGACGAGTTCCTGGTGATGAACGGGGACATCCTCACCGATCTGGACTACGGCGCGCTGCTGCGGGCCCACGGCGAGGGCGGTGCCCCGCTGACCGTGGCGGTGGCCGCGCGGACCAGCCGCATCGACTTCGGGGTGCTGACCATCGCCGACGACCGGGTGGTCGGCTTCGTGGAGAAGCCGTCGGTCACCCACCACGTCAGCATGGGCGTGTACGGGATGTCCCGGCGCACGCTGGCCCCGTACCCGGCCGGCCTGGCCTTCGGCTTCGACCAGCTGGTGCTGGACCTGCTGGACCGGGACGACCGGCCGGCGAGCTACCGCTTCGAGGGGTACTGGCTGGACATCGGCCGCCCGGAGGACTACGACACGGCGAACCGGGAGTTCGAGGAGCTGCGGCACATCCTGCTGCCGGCCGAGCGGAGCAAGGCGCGCTGGCTGACCCGCGGCGACCTGGCGACGGTGGCCCCCCCAGAGGAGGTTGCCGCGTGAGCCAGGAGCGAGCGCAGCGAGCCCCGCAGTCCACGCCCGCGTCTGACAGCGTGAGCGAGGAGCGAGCGCAGCGAGCCCCGCAGTCCACGCCCTCGATGGACAGCGGGAGTTACCGGGTGGTGTTGTTCGGGGCGTCCGGGTTCATCGGCGCGCACGTGCGGCGGTCGCTGTCCACGGACCCACGGGTGTCCTTCCTGGACTGTCCCGGCCGGGACAGGTACGACCTGCTCACCGGCACGGTGGACGAGCTGACCGCGGTGCTGCTGCGGGCCCGGCCGGACGCCGTGGTCGCCTGCACCGGGCAGCTCACCGGGAGCGTGCACGACCTGCTGCGGGCCAACGCGCTGCCGGCCGCTGCCCTGGTCGAGGCCGTCAGCGCGGCGGCGCCCGGCGCCCGGCTGGTCCGGCTGGGCTCGGCCGCCGAGTACGGGCCGGTGCCCGCCGGCCACGCCGTGGCCGAGGACCACCCGCCGGCGCCGGTCAGCGGGTACGGCCTCAGCCACCTGACCGCCACCCGGCTGCTGGAGCTGGCCAGCGCGGACGGCCGGGTGGACGGCGTGACGCTGCGGGTGTTCAACCCGATCGGGCCGGGCCTGCGGGAGGACACGCTGCTGGGCCGCGCCGTCGCGCTGCTGCGGCACGCGCTGGACCGCGGCGAGGACACCGTCACCCTCGGCGACCTGACCGCGTACCGGGACTTCGTGGACGTGCGCGACGTCGCCGCCGCCGTGTGCGCGGCGGTGTTCGCGCCGTCGCCCGCGCCCCGGGTGGTCAATGTGGGCAGCGGGCACGCCGTGCCGGCCCGCGCGGCGGTGGACCTGCTGGCCGCCGCGGCCGGCTTCACCGGGCGGGTGGTGGAGCGCGGCGCGGGCCCGGCCCGCTCCTCGGCGGTCGGCTGGATGCTCGCCGACATCGGCCGGGCGGCGCGGGACCTGGGCTGGGCGCCGGTCCACGACC
>DASQDS010000167.1:0-4989 GCA_035634075.1 Pilimelia sp.
CATGGGCTCGCTCGGAGCGCGCTGGGCCGGGACCGGGAGGGGCGGCGCCGCGGCGTCGTCGGCTCCGGTGGCCGCGCCGCGCCGGCGTAGGGGGGCCTCCACGCCTTCCGCCGCGAGCCGTTGCCGCAGGGTGCCCAGGGCGCGGGAGGTCTGGCTCTTGACCGTGCCCACGGAGATGCTCAGCAGCGCGGCGGTCTGTGCCTCGGACATGTCCTCGTAGAAGCGCAGCACCAACACCGCCCGCTGGCGGGCCGGCAGGGATTTCACATGCCGCCACAATGCGTCGCGCTCGAGCTGCTCGTCGAGCCGGTCGGGCGCCGGCCGCTCCGGCAGCACCTCGGTCGGCCGCTCGCCGTGCCACCGGCGCCGCCACCAGCTGGTGGCGGTGTTGACCAGGACGCGACGGGCGTACGGCTCAACCGCCTCGATCTCCCCCAGCCTCTTCCAGGCCAGGTACGTCTTGGTCAGGGCGGTCTGGAGCAGGTCCTCGGCGGTCGCCCAGTCGCCCGCGAGGAGGTAGGCGGTGCGCAGCAGGGCGGCGGAGCGGGCCGCGACGAAGTCGCGGAACTCGTCTTCCATCGTGGACCCGTCGGCCACCGGCGCCGCCTCCCCCGTGCCGGCGCTCCACCGCGCCGCGACAGGGGTAGGGTGTCACAGCCCGTCCACAAGTTCCATAACGGTCTGTCGACGATCACGGTCGGCTGTACGACCCGGCGGCCGGCGCTCAGGAGCCGTCGTCGCCCCCCGTGTCCTCCGCGGTCTTGCCCAGCCGGGCCTCGACGGCCTGCGGCTCGTACATCTCCTCGACCACGCGGAGATACAGTTCGTTCGGGTTGGGCAGGTGCTTGACCTCGCGCAGGGCCTGCTCCTGACCTGCGGATTCCAGCACGAACGTTCCGTAGTTGAGGACCCGGCCCAGGGGCGACTGCTCGTACTTCATGTCGGTCACGCGCAGCAACGGCATCATTGCGACGCGGCGCGTGATGATGCCGTTGACGACCATGACCCGCTTGTTGGTGAGGATGAACCGGTCGAAGAACCAGTCGCCGATCTTCCAGGCCACCCAGCCCATGACGCCCAGCCACACCAGGATCGCCACCGTGGTCAGACCGGGCACCTCCTGCTTGGCCAGGAAGCCGGAGAGGTAACCGAGGACGAACGTCGTCCCCGCGCCGACCAGCAGCGGCGTGGTCAGGTGGATGTAGTGGCGCTTCCACTCGCCGCGGTAACGCTCGGTCGGGAAGAGGTAGCGGGCGACCAGCGAGCTCGGCTCGTCCTCCAATGGCAGCACGCGGCGCGGCGCCGCCGTGGTGCCGCCCCGACCCAGCCGGTCGATCTCGTCCTGCTCCTCCGCGGTGAACTGCGGCTTCGCGAACGTCTGCGTGGCGCCCACCCGGGCGGTGCCCCGGATCGGTGACTCCTCGCCGGCGTAGGCGGGGCCGTCGGAGTATGCGGCGGTCGGCGAATAGGCGGGTCCGTCCGAGAAGGCGGCGCCGTCGGAGTAGCCGGGGCCGTCCCCGCCGGCCCGCGGTATCGGCTCGGTGTCCCGATCACCGTCCCGCGGTGGCTCCTCGGGATCGCGGCCGCCGCCGGGTGGGGGCGGTGGGGTGGTCACGCCGGGCCGTCAGGCGACGAGGCTGGTGAAGAAGTCGCCAACACCCTCGGCGATGTCGCCGATCGCTCCACCGAGCGACTTGAAAACCTCTGCTGCGGACTCTGGCCGGAACGCGATGAAGAACAGTAAGAAGGCGAGTCCGCCCCAGGTGAGGACCTTCTTAGCCATTGCGGGCCATCCCCCTCCATGCGGCGCCGGGACCCTTGCCGCGGCAGTACTTAGAGTATCAGTTACGTGGCAATGCGTGAACATATGCGAGATGAGTGAACTGTCCGTCGCCGTCGGGACGACGCCGTTCAGGCCTTCCCGTGAAGATACGGCGAAGGAGCGCCATATACGAGTTCCGAAGGCAACCATTCTGCCAAGTCGTGCAGAACGACGTCGTCGGCGAGGAGGTATCCGGCGCTCGCCGGCCACGCCACGGCGTACAGCCAGACACCCTTGGCCTCGCCGGCGTACGCGCTGCGGTCGGCCGGCGACTTCACGGACCACAGTGGAGTCGGGTGGCCGCCGGCTTTGACCTTGGCGTGCGGCGCCTCCGCCAGCACGTCGGCGAGGAAGGGGCCCGGGTCCGGCCCCGGGATGCCGGCGAACCGGGTGCCGAGGCCCACGCCGGGTTCCTCGGCGATCAGCAGGACGTCCGCCGGGCCGCCGCCGAGCGGGGCCGGCCCGCTGCAGGCCACGGCCGTCGCCCGAACGCCTGTCCGGTCGTCGCCGACCCAACCCACGCCCGTCACCGTCCAACCGGGCAGCAACGGCCACAGGCACCACAGCGGCAGGTGGACCGGCCCGCGGGCGGCCTCCTCACTCGCCGCCTCGACGATCTCGCGGCTGATGTGCTGCGCCACGTGCAGTGGCGGCACCGGGCCGCAGTCCTCGCACCGCCAGTCGGTGTGCATCAGATCTGGCGGCCGCACCGATCCCCCGCAGCGCGGGCAACTCAATGAGACGGCCACACCAACCACGGTGCTTTGCCGGCCGACGGCCGTCAAGCGGAACCGGCGGATTCGTCACACGCCGGCGGGACGCCCCGCTTCGCCCTGGCCGCCGGCCGGCGGCCCCGGCGGCGGCCCGGCGTACGACCTGATCCAGGCGTGCATCGCGATCCCGCTGGCGACCCCGGCGTTGATGGACCGGGTGGAGCCGTACTGGGCGATCGAGAAGAGGGCGTCGCAGGCGGCACGCGCAGCGGCGGAGAGCCCCGGCCCCTCCTGGCCGAAGAGGAACGCGCAGCGGCGCGGGAGGGTGCCGGTCTCGAGCGGCCGGGAGCCGGGCAGGTTGTCGATGCCGACCACCGTGAGCCCCGCCCCCCGGGCCCAGCGCGCGAACCCGTCCACCGTGTCGTGGTGGCGGACGTGCTGGTAACGGTCGGTGACCATCGCGCCACGCCTGTTCCACCGGCGGCGGCCAATGATGTGCACCTCCGCGGCGAGGAAGGCGTTGGCCGTCCGCACGACGGTGCCGATGTTCATGTCGTGCTGCCAGTTCTCGATGGCGACGTGAAACTCGTGCCGGCGGGCGTCCAGGTCGGCCACGATCGCCTCGTGCCGCCAGTAGCGGTAGCGGTCCACTACGTTGCGCCGGTCGCCGGCGGCGAGCAGCTCCGGGTCGTATCGGGGGTCGGTCGGCCAAGGTCGGGGCCACGGCCCGACACCGACAGCGACGGTCTCGCTCGCGCGGGCAGGATCGGCCGGCGGCCCGGACGCGTCCGGCGGCTCGGTGCCAAGGGTCTCCACGGCTGCATACCGTAAGCGGACCCGGGTGCCCGCAGGCGGAAAGGCTGCCGGGGAGCGCTCCCACCCGGACGCAATGAGCGGCGGGGCCCTCCCCGGCACCCGCCGCCCACGCTCTGTGTCAGGAATTGTGCCTCACCCTCCGTATCCGTCCAAGGTTTCCGAAAGAGACGGCCGTCACAGTTACCGAACCGTGAACATCGATGAGCGCGTACCGTACCGATCGTCACTGCGGGTAACCGGAGCCGGCCCGCCGGGACGGCCCCCGGGCCGGTAGGGTCAGCGCGATGAACACGCTCTCCGCTCCGGGTCGGGCCGCCCGGGCGCTGGTCACCGGGCTGGCGGCCGCCCTACTCCTCGCGGGCACGGTCTGGGGGTCCGACGATCACTTCCCGTTCGGGCCGTTCCGGATGTACGCGGGCGTCAACGGCCCGGACGAGCCGGCGCCGGATCCGCGGGTCGAGGGCGTGGACCGGACCGGCGCCGTCGTGGTGCTCACCGAACGCAACGCCGGCGTCCGCCGTGCCGAGATCGAGGGCCAGCAGCAGCGGTACGCCGACGACCCGGCCCTGCTCCGCCGGCTCGCCGACGCGTACGCCCGGTTGAACCCGGCCGCGGCCCCCCTGATCGAGGTGCGGATCGTGATGCGCTGGCACGGCATCACCGACAGCCGGCCCACCGGCACCCACACGGAGGAGACGCTGGCGCGATGGCGGGCATGATGAGGCGGACGCTGGCGTGGCTGACCGAGCCGGTGCCGCTCGGCCGGGTGGCCGCGTTCCGCACGCTGGTCTACCTGTTCATCCCGTTCGACCTGCTGGTCATGACGTCGTGGGTGCGCTCACGCACCGGTGTGTCCGGCGACCTGTACCAGCCGTTGTTCATCGGCCGCCTGCTGCCGCTGCCCACGCCGGAGCCGCTGCTGGTCAACGTGGTGTTCTGGGCGCTGCTGGCGCTCTCGCTGGCCGCCGCCACCGGCCGGGCGCCGCGGGCCCTCGGCTGGCCGGTCCTCCTGCTGTACGTCGAATGGCTGATCATCGCGATGAGCTACGGGAAGGTGGACCACGACAGGTTCGCCTTCCTGGTGGCCCTTGCCGTGCTGCCGTCCGTGGCACGGGCCCGGCACGGCGACCAGACGCGCACCGAGGCGGGCGGCTGGGCCCTGCGGGTCACCCAGCTCGCCGTCGTCGCGACGTACTTCCTGGCCGCCTGGGCGAAGCTGCGCTTCGGCGGGTTGGGCTGGATGACGGGCTCGGTGCTGGCCCGCGCGATCATCCGGCGGGGCACCGACTTCGCGGACGCGATCGCCTCGGTGCCGGGCCTGCTCATCGCGGCGCAGGTCGGGATCGTGCTCTTCGAGGTGCTCAGCCCGCTGGTCTTCCTCCTGCGGGCCCGGTGGCGGTACGCGGTGGTGGCGTACTTCTACTCGTTCCACGTGCTCACGTTCGCGATGATCACAATCTCGTTCGCGCCGCACATGGCGGCGATGGCCAGTTTCCTCCCGCTGGAGCGCCTGCGGCCGATCGCCTGGGTCCGCTCCCGGCTACGGCGAACGCCCGCCGGTGCGGGCCCGCCCGGTGCCACGCCGGCGACTGCCGCGCCCGGCGGGGCGGCGCCCGAGCCGGGGCACGCGGGCGGCGT
>DASQDS010000168.1:0-11783 GCA_035634075.1 Pilimelia sp.
GGCGGGCCTCGCCGCGGCGAACGGCGTCTTCCCCGGCTGGCCCACCGGCGGCGACCGGGGCCCGCTGTCCGGGGCGCAGCCCGCGCCGACGCCCGGCCCTGGTGGCACGCCCAGCGCGGGTACCACGGCGGCGCCCTCCCCCACCCCCAGCGCCACCGTGCCGGCCGCGGTCGGGGACGACGAGGTGGCCGCCGCCCCCAGGCGTACCCGCCCCGCCGGGCCCCGGCTGCCGCCCATCCCGCCGGTCCGGGTCGGCGCCACGGTGTACGGCCCGCTGCTGTGCACCGAGACGGTGTGGGACATCGGTCACCCCGCGCTGGCGACGCCCTGTCACGCCACCGGCCCGGGCATCCGGCTGCTGGCGCAGATGGAGGCGCTGCCCGGCGTGCACGCCGACATTTCCATCAGCCTCCTTGAGGCCGAGACCGAAAAGGTGGTCGCCGGCCCGTTCACCTGCGGCGGCCGGATGTTCACGGACTACCAGCGGATCCACAAGTGCGGGCCGTTCACCGTCCTCGACGCGCCGCGCGGCGCGCGCTCCCGCGCGCAGCAGAACGGGCGGTACACGGCCCGGCCGCTGCTGCCGGGCGGCATGGCGTACGGCGAGTCGTTCCGCTGGTAGCCCTCAGGTGCCCGCCTCCGGTGCCGACGTTTCAGCCGAGGGACGCTCGCGGTCATGGATGACCGCGCGCCGGCTACGGAGGAACCGCGAGGACGCGGCCACAGCGCAGGGATGCGACATGCTGACAACGGACCAGGACACGGCCCTGCTGGGCCTGCTCGAGGAGGTGACCCGGGCGGCGAACGAGGCCGACCGGGTGATCGACGCAGGACGGCTCGCGCTGGGCGCCGTCTGCCGGCTGACTGGCTGGTCAGTAGGCCATCTCTGCGTGCCGATCAGGCCGCAGGACACCACGTTCGTCTCCGCCGGAATCTGGACCGGGGACGTCGGTGACTTCCCCACGTTGCGCGCCGTCAGCAGCAGCACGGTGTTCCCGCCCGGCGTCGGGCTGGTGGGCCGCGTCGCGGCGACCGGCCGGCCGGCCTGGACCGCCGACGCGTCGGTCGAACCGGGCTTCCTCCGCCACGGGGCGGGCCCCGACCTCGGCGTCGGCAGTGCCGCGGCC
Source organism: Pilimelia sp. (assembly GCA_035634075.1). Classification (GTDB taxonomy): domain Bacteria; phylum Actinomycetota; class Actinomycetes; order Mycobacteriales; family Micromonosporaceae; genus DASQDS01. The sequence goes on from DASQDS010000168.1 coordinate 1,128, forward strand.
TTCGCTATCACCGGCCGGCAGGGCGTCGCCGCCGTGCTGGAGTTCCTCGACCGCCACCCCCAGGTGCCCGACGAGCGGCTGCTGGGCGTCATGGCGGACCTCGGCGTCCAGCTGGGCCGGGTTGCCGACCGGGAAGAGGTCAACGCGCGGCTGGCTGCCGGCGCCCACCATCTCGCCCAGGTCATCAGCGCCTCCGTGGAAGCCTTCGTCTCGATGACCGCCGACGGCACGATCGAGGAGTGGAACCACGCCGCCGAGCGGACGTTCGGCATCTCGCGCGAGGAGGCGCTGGGCCGCCGGCTGGTCGACCTCATCGTCCCGCCGCGCCTGCGGGGCGCGTACCACGATGGGGTCGCCCGCTTCCTGGCGAACGGGACGGGCCAGGTCGGAGGCCAACGGCTGGAGGCGACGGCCTGGCGGGACGGCGCGGAGTTCCCCGTCGAGCTGGTCGTCTGGACGGCCCAGGACGGTGACAGGGTGCAGTTCCACGCGTTCCTGCACGACATCAGCGACCGGCAGCGTGCCGAACAGGCGCTGCGCGGGGCGTACCGGCAGGAGAAGCACACGGTCGAGCAGCTCACCGAGCTCGACCGGGTGAAGGACGACTTCATCGACACCATCTCGCACGAGCTGCGTACGCCGCTCACCAGCATCGCCGGCTACCTGGAAGTGCTGACGGAGGGCGACGCCGGCCCCGTGCCCCCCGTCCAGCAACGGATGTTGCACACGATCGGGCGCAACGTCGGCCGGATGCGCGAGTTGGTGGCCGACCTGTCGGTCGTCAACGGCGCCGAGACCCGGCCGTTGGCGCTGGTGCTGGAGCCGATCTCGCTGCCCTACCTGATCAGCCGCACGGTGGACGCCGTCACGCCGATCGCCCAGCTGCGCCAGCAGCACATCACCACCCAGATCGAGGCGGGCGTCGATGTGCTCGCCAGCGACCCCGACCATCTCGCCCGGGCCATCCAGGCGCTGCTGAGTAACGCCGTGAAGTTCAGCCCGGACGGCGCTCCGATCCTGCTGCGGGCGACGGCCGCGGAAGACTCGGTGTGGATCGCCGTGACCGACCGGGGGGCCGGCATCCACGCGGCGGACCAGGTGCGGATCTTCGAGAGGTTCTACCGCACGGAAGCGGCGACCCGGGACGCCGCGCAGGGCGCCGGGCTGGGCCTCACGATCGCCCGGTTGGTCGTCGAGGCGCACGGCGGGCGGCTGACGGTGCGCAGCGCCCCAGGGCAGGGCTCCACCTTCACGATCCAGTTGCCGGTACGGCCGGTGACGGAACGCTGACCGCGGCCGGCCCGGCCGGCACGAACAGCGCCACGATCTGGTCGGCGGGCATCGGCCGGGCAAGGTGGTAACCCTGGCCGAGGTGATAGCCGATCCCGGTCAGGAACTCCACCTGCTTCTGTTCCTCGATGCCCTCCGCGACGGCGTCGAGCCCGAGCGCCTGGGCCATCCGCACCACGGCCGTGGCGATGGCCGCCTGGCCCGTGCCCTCGGCGATCCCGTCCACGAAGGACTTGTCCAGCTTGAGGATGTCCACCGGGCAGGACCGCAGCAGGCCCAGGGACGACTGGCCGGTGCCGAAGTCGTCCAGGGCGATCTTCACGCCGAACGCGTGCACCTGCCGGAGCGTCTCGATCACCTCGCCGCCGGTCAGGACCGAGTCCTCGGTCACCTCCAGCACGAGGTTGTGCGGCTCCAGCCCGGCGGCGAGGACGGCGGCGGCGGTGTCCGCGGCGAACCGCGGCTCCGCCAACTGCCGACCCGAGACGTTCACTCCGATCGTGGCGGGCCCGTGCTCCCCGTACTCCCGCTTCCATCGGGCCAGCCGGCCGCACGCCTCGGCGAGGAGCCACCGGCCCATCGGGACGATGAGCCCGGTGCGCTCGGCCGTCGGGATGAATTCCACGGGCTGGACCTGCCCGCGCACCGGGTGCGTCCAGCGGACCAGCGTCTCCATCCCGATGATCCGGCCGCTGATCAGGTCGGTCACCGGTTGGAAGACCGGGTAGAGCTGGCCGCCGTGGATCGCCTCGCGCAGCTGCGCGCCGAGGCGGGCGTGTTCGAGTACGTTCGTCGCCATCCCCGGCACGTACCGCAGGTAGACGCTCTTGCCGCGTTCCTTCGCCGCGTACATCGCGATGTCGGCGTTGCGCAACAGCGTGCCGGAGCGGTCGCCCGGCCCGGCGACGGCCACGCCGATGCTGGCGCGGACGAGCAGCCGGTGCTCGTCGGCGTCCACCGGCGTGGCGAGGCTGGCCAGGACCCGGCCGGCCGCGGCTTCGGCGTCCGCCGGTGCGACTCCGCGCAGCAGGACGCCGAACTCGTCGCCGCCCAACCGCGCCACAGTGTCCTCGGGCCGCACGCATTGGCGCAGCCGCCCGGCGACGCCAAGCAGTAACTGGTCGCCGACGGCGTGGCCGAGCGTGTCGTTGACGCTCTTGAAGTCGTCCAGGTCCACCAGCAGGACGGCGATCCGCTGCCCGTCCTCGCCGGCGAGGGCGGCGTCCAGCCGGTCGGCGAACAGGCCCCGGTTGGCCAGCTGGGTCAGCGCGTCGTGATCCGCCTGGTGCCGGAGCCGCTCCTCCTGCCCGCGCAGTTGCCGGACCAGCCGCGCGTTGTCCGCCGACGCGGCGAACTGGCGCACCGCGACGAGGCTGGTGACCGCGATGGCACCGGCCACGACGACGGTCCGGCGCAGGTCCGCCCCCGCCCGCGTCGCGAGCAGCAGCAGGACGTCGGTGGCCGCGAGCGCCACGTAGGGGAGGAGCCGGTACGACCGCTCGGCGCGCCGGGCGCCCCGACCGGTCGACCCGCGCAGGGCCGCCACCGCCTGCCGCCGGGCCGCCAGCACCGTCAACATGGCGATCACCGGCGTGAAGAGCTGGCCCGGCGCCACCGCCGCGGTGTCGGGCACGACGGACGCCGCGGCGGCGCTGCACCCGCCGACCAGCAGGCTCATCCCGAGCGTCCGCAGCGCCCCCGGGTCGACCGGCCCGGGGCCCATGAGCACCGCCTTGGCCACGGCCGCCAGCCCGCCCAGCAGCAGCGAGCCGACGACGAGCTGGGTCCACGGGGAGTCGTCCACCGGGCGGGCCAGGAAGGCCGCGCCGAAGCTGGCGTACCAGATCACCAGGCCGACGCCGACGACCACGGTGACCGTGTCCAGCAGCAGCCGGACCCACTGGCCGGGGGTCAGCCGGCCGACCGGTACCCGCAGCAATGCCCAGACGACCAGGGCGACCGCCGTGCTGCTCATGAGCTCCGTCGCCACCGGCAGCCAGCCGGCCGGCGGGTCGCCCGCCGGCCCGGCCCGCAGGAGCGCGGTGGTGGGCAGGGCGAGCGAGGCGGCCGCCAGAGCGACGGCGGCCCCGAGGTGCCGCCAGAACCGCGCGGCGCCGGGCGGAACACCCGGCACCCGGGCTGCCCCGATCGCGGCGGCGGCCGCTGTGGCGAGGGCGAACGCGGCCGGCAGCCAGCCGAGCGCCTTGGGGCCCCCGCGACCGCCGACCTGCGCGGCGGCCCACGCCGTGGCGGTCAGAATCATGGCGGCGGTCAGCACAACGGGCAGCCGGCCCCAGGCTGGGCCCGCTGCCCGTTTCCTGCCCGGGTGCACGATCCGCATCGGCACACATCATGCCGGTCGGCGGCCCGCTAGGCACCCCCTCTCCGGCGGCCGAACCGGCCGCCCGCGGGGGTGCCTGGGACAGGCGACGTTCGGCCGGGTTGCACGGCGGGCTGCGAGCCGGCGTGGAACGGAGCGCGCGCGCCGGTGGCCAGGTCGAGGGAGATGATCCAGGATCCGCCCCGGTGCCTGCCGGTGACCGCGGCGCGGGCCGTGCCGGCGTACGCCAGCTCCCGGTCCTCGGCGGCGCCCAGCCGGCGCTGCTGGCCGGTGGCCAGGTTGTGCTCCACCAGGTGCACCGGCAGCGTCGTCGCGGCGTCGTGGCCGATCTGGTACGCCGTCCAGCTCATCGCCTTGCCGTCGGCGCGGAACGACGGGATCACCGCGAAGCCCGAGAACTCCCGGCCGCCGCCGCCGTATGCGGCGACCACCCGCTCGGCACCGGTCGCCACGGTGCCCAGGCTCAGGCAGGCGTCGTAGATGGCACCGCACATGCCGTCCCGGAAGGCGATCCGGGTGCCGTCAGGGGACCAGGCGAGCGCGTCGTCGGAGCGGAGCCGGTCGGGCAGTGTCCCGCCGGCGGGCGGCACGGCGGCGGCGACGGCGGGCGGCGTCTCGCCTCGGCACTCGGTGGGGAACAGCGCCTCCGGCTGCGCCCCGGCGGCGGCCGCCGAGATCCGGTAGACGGCGGGCCCGCCGGTGCAGCCGGCCGAGGCGAAGGCGAGCCACTGGCCGTCCGGGGACCAGGCCGGGCCGGCCGCGGGCCGGGTGGTGAGGCGGCGCTTGGCGGTGCCGTCCGCGTTCATCACCCACAGCAGGCCGCTGCGCAGGTACGCCAGCCGCCGGCCGTCCGGGGACCAGCGGGGGCGGCTGTGCCCGCCGCCGTCGGTGATCCGCCGCTCGGTCGCGCCCCTGCTCGTGTAGACGTTGCCGTCACGAACGTAGGCCACCGTGCGGTCGAAGGTCGGCGTGGCGGCCGAGGCCGGCGCCGGCGCGAGGCCGAGGGCACCCGCCGCCAGCGCGGCTGCCACGACTCCGGCCCGGATCACTGTGAACATCGTTCCCCCTGCTGTGCGTCGCCCGTACGCCCGGACTCATCGTCGCAACCGGGCTGCACCTGAGCGCTTTCCGGACCGAAACCAAAAGTAGGGCATAAGGGTCCTTTCCGAGACCGATGCGCGCGGTATGGGCCGAATGGCCCACCCAGTGGGGCCAACCGGCCCAAGCGCGCCCCTCAGGTCCGGCCGACCGTCGCCGATGGGTCTCGCTTTCTTCCTTCGCACTGTCCATTGGAGACAGTTGGCACTGCACCTGGCCTGCACCCTTTCCCGACCGGTAGCGGCACTCGGGCGACGGGATTGTTCTAACCGAACGGCCGACAGGAACCAGATGAAGGAGCGCGGTCTTGACGCACAAGAGGAACTTGACGATGGGCGCGACGCTCGCCGGCGCACTGGTGTCCGGTGGTCTTGCCCTCACGGGCTCGGCGGCCGCCGCCGGCACCCACGAGGTGCGGATCGCCGCTAGCGACGACGCCTACGTCAGCGCCACCCGGCTGGCCTACAACACCGGCCAGGCCGACAAGCTGGTGGCCGGCCGCATCGCGGGCGAGACCAAGGTGGCCTTCCTCAAGTTCCGCGTCGGCGCGCTGGCGACCGGCTCCGCCATCACCGGCGCCGAGCTGAAGCTGGTGACCGACGGGCACGCGGTGCCCGGCACGCTGACCGTCTCCCGCGTGGCCGACACCACGTGGTCGGAGAAGACGCTGACCGCGGCGAACGACCCGGCGATCGGCACGGCCGTCGCCCAGCTGCGCCCCGCCGCGGACGCCACCGTCGTCCGGGTGAACGTCGGCGCGCTCGTCACCAAGCCCGGCGTGTACTCGTTCGCGGTGAAGTCGTCCGCCGTCGGCGACGCGGCCCGGTTCCTTTCGGCCGAGTCCGGCGCCGAGGGCCCGAGCATCAAGCTGACCGTGCGCCAGCCCGTCGTGGCGTCGCCGTCCACGCCGGCCCCGCGGCCCACCACCGCGCAGCCCACGACGCCGGCCCCGCGGCCCACCACCGCGCAGCCCACGACGCCGGCCCCGCAGCCCACCACCGCGCAGCCCACGACGCCGGCCCCGCAGCCCACCACCGCGCAGCCGACCACGCCGGCCCCGCAGCCCACCACCGCCCAGCCGACCACGCCGGCCGAGTGCACCACCGACGCCAAGCTCGTGCCGTCCTGCGGCGTGCTGTGGGGCGCGGCCGCGGGCGGCTTCTCCGACACCCCGCGCGACCAGGCGCTGAAGGAGTGGGAGCAGGCCAGTGGCCGGACCGCCGCGATCTTCCACCAGTACCACAAGGGTGACGAGCTGTTCCCGACCCGGGCCGAGATCGCGATGACCCGCGACGCCGCCCGCCCGCGCGTGCTGCTGATCAACTGGAAGGTTGCCGAGGGCACCACGTGGGCCAAGGTCGCCGCCGGCGAGAAGAACGCCCGCATCGACCGGCTGGCCGCCCACCTGAAGGCCAACTACACCGACCGCTTCTTCCTGGCGCCGCACCACGAGCCCGAGAACGACGTGAACCCCGCCGCGGGCTCCGGCATGACCGCCAAGGACTTCGCCACCATGTACCGCCACGTCGTCACCCGGCTCAAGGCGCAGGGCGTGCAGAACGCCATCAACGTGCTGGCCTACATGGGCAACGAGAAGTGGATGGCGCAGAGCTGGTGGCCCAGCCTCTACCCCGGCGACGACGTCGTGGACTGGATCGGCCTGGACTCCTACGTCAGCGCGCAGCCCGGCGCCTACCACTACGGTGACTTCGCGAACCTGCTCGACCGCGCACCGACCGGCGGCGGCCTCGGCTTCTACGACTGGGCGACGACCAAGCACGCCAGCAAGCCGCTCATGATCGCCGAGTGGGGCGTCTACCACAGCACCACCCGGACGGCCGACAAGGCCGCGGTGTTCAACACGGTGCTGCCCACGCTGCGCAACCGGCCCGGCATCAAGGCGATGGTCTACTTCGACTGCGAGCAGGACGACGAGGGCGACCGCAACATCTCCATCAGCAGCAGCCCGGAAACGCTGACGGCCTTCCGCAAGATCGCCGCTGACCCGATCTTCAACGTGCGGCTCCGCTGACCAACGGCATCGGCACCCACACGAACCGGCCGCCCGGCACCCGGGCGGCCGGTTCGCCGTTACCCCCGTTCGGCAGGCATAGCTCCGGCCGGGATGGGTATAGCACGGTTGTTCGAAAGGAGACTGTGCGATGACCGATAGCCCGAACGTGAAGACTCAGGACGATCCCGGGTCCAACACGGTGAAGGACCCGGCCGACTGGGTCACCGGGGACCAGCCCGCCACGGGGGCCCAGCGCTCCTACCTCCAGACGCTGGCGGAAGAGGCCCACGAGGATGTACCGGAGGACCTGACGAAGGCCGATGCCTCCCGCAAAATCGACGAGCTCCAGGAGAAGACAGGCCGCGGCACCTGACCAGCCCGCCCCGCTCGCGTGACCAAGGGATCGGTGCCACGACACGCCGTCGCGCCTGGCACCAATCCCTTGATCACGCCTCAGGACCGCGGCGGCAGCCGGTGCAGTGTCACGTCCACCAGGGTGCCGTTGAGCGCGCGGGCGGTGGCGTATGTGCAGTGCGGCTGCCGCCGGCGGTCCGTCGGCGAGCCCGGGTTGAGCAGGCGCAGCCCGCCCGGCGCGACCGTGTCCCAGGGGATGTGCGAGTGGCCGAAGACGAGCACGTCAGCGTCCGGAAAGGCGGCCGCGCACCGCAGCTCCCGGCCCGCCGCCGGCCCGGTCTCGTGCACCACGGCCAGCCGCACGCCGGCGAGGTCCGCGCGCGCCACCTCCGGCAGCCGGGCGCGCAGCGCCGGACCGTCGTTGTTGCCGTACACCCCGATCAGCCGGGCGGCGCGGGCGGCGAGCCGGTCGAGCAGTGCCTCGTCCACCCAGTCGCCGGCGTGCACCACGACGTCCGCCGCGTCCACCGCCCGCCACAGCTCGGCCGGCAGGTCCCGGGCCCGCCGCGGCACGTGGGTGTCCGCTATCAGCGCAAGCCGCACCCCGCCACTGTAGGCGCCACGCTGTTACGGTTCCCGGCATGGCACTCTTTGATCTTCCGATCGCGGAGCTGCGGCAGTACCGGCGGCCGCCGTCGGTGCCCGCCGACCTCGACGGGTTCTGGGCCGGCACGCTCGCCGAGACGCGGGCCGCGGCCACGCCGACAGCCATCGAGCCGCACCAGACGCCGCTGACCGGCGTGCGCACCTACGACGTCACCTTCAGCGGGTACGCCGGGCAGCCGATCAAGGCGTGGCTGAACGTGCCGGCGGGCGCCACCGGGGACCTGCCGGTGGTCGTGGAGTTCATCGGGTACGGCGGCGGCCGCGGCTCGCCGCTGGAGTGGCTCCTGTGGCCGGCGGCGGGCTTCGCCACGCTGGTCATGGACACGCGCGGCCAGGGCGGCGGCCACCGCAGCGGGGACACGCCCGACCCGGGGCCGGACGGCTCGGGCCCGTCCGTGCCGGGCTTCCTCACCCGCGGCGTGCTGGACCCGGCGGCGTACTACTACCGGCGCCTGTTCGCGGACGCCGCCCGGGCCGTGGAGGTGGCGGCCGAACTGCCGGGTGTGGACGGCGGCCGGCTCGCGGTCAGCGGCGGCAGCCAGGGCGGGGCCCTCGCGCTGGCCGCCGGCTCCCTGGTGCCGGAGCGGGTGCGCGCGGTCGTGGCCGGCGTGCCGTTCCTGTGCGACATCCGGCGCGCCATCACGATCACGGACGGCGACCCGTACGCGGAGCTGGTCCGCTTCTTCAAGACCCACCCGGACAAGGCGGCGCGGGCACTGGCCACGGTGGACTACATCGACCTGACCAACCTCGTGCCCCGGGCGACAGCGCCGGCGCTGTTCTCCGTCGGCCTGATGGACGACATCTGCCCACCGTCGACGGTGTTCGCCGCGTTCAATGAGTATGGCGGGGCCGACAAGGACATCGCCGTCTTCGACTGGGCCGGCCACGAGGGCGGCCGCCTGCACTTCGCCCACCGCGCGCTGGAGTTCGTCCACGGCATCCTCGCCTGACGGCACCCGGCGGAACGCCGTCAGTGGGCCTCGGCGTGGTGGTCGGCGAGCGGGTCGACGCCGAAATCCGCGCCCGGGCGGCGCAGCACGGTGTGCGCGTGGCTGCCGTCGGGGGCCGTGTTGTCGTACTCGATCAGCAGGTCCGGGCCCTGGACCCGGTAGTAGTGCCGCCGCCCCGGCCCCGTCGGCCCCTCCCAGGCGAAGTGCAGCTCGCCGACGTCGAGCCGGCCGGCCTCGCGGGCGGCCAGCTCGGCCGGCAGCCGGTCGAGGTAGAGGGCGAGTAGCTGGCCCAGCAGCGCACGCGCCCCGACGGGCAACCGGGCCCCGGCGACGCCGGCCGGCTCCAGAGCAGCCGGGGCGCGGGGCAGCACGGAGCTGCGGATGTCGGCGGGCGCCTCCGCCGCGACGATCGCCACCCGGCGGCCCGCCGGGCCCATGGCGTCGAGCAGCGCCCGCGCCAGGTCCTCCTCCGGCCCCAGCGGCCGGACCACGGGCGTGCCGAGCGCGGCGACCGAGGCCGGGTTCGCGCCGAGAAACAGCGGCGTGCCCCACACCTCATCCCCGCGCACCGTGGCGCTCACCGAGACGTGGTGCCCCTCCACCCGCCAGCCCCACGGCGCACCGCTGCCCCCGCCCGGGCCGCCACCGGCCGCCGGCTCGCCGAATACCGTCACCCAGTAGTCCCCGCTGTGCCGGTCCCGGGCCCACCCCTCCGACCGGTCCAGCACCTCCTCCAACGCCATGATCGTCACGGCCTGCGCGTATGCCGGTGCGCTCAGCCCCGTCGCCAGCAGCCGGTGCACCGCCTTGCGCGCCGGCCGGTCGAAGTCGGCGAGGCAGCCGCCCGGCCGCGGCCGGGGCCGGTACTCGAGCCACCGCCGGTGCGCGTCGTCCGGCCACGGCCGGGCGACGAGCGACCGCTGCTCGGCGGTCAGCGCACCGAGCAGCCGGGTCGCCGCACCGCGCATCGCCGCCGCCGGCCGGTCATCGTCCATCCATCCGGTATACCTCTCCACCGGCGATTCCGCCGCCTACCGCCGCCTACCGCCGCCTACCGCCGCGGGCAGGCGCGGAGCGCTCAGGTTGCGGCGAGGTCGGTCGATGAGCGCTGCATGACGAGGCGATGGCAGGCGGCGGTGGTGGCGGTCGTCGTCGCGGTCGCCACCATTGGGTTGCCGGCCGGCGGGCACGCCGGCGTGCGGATGACCCCGGTGGCGCCCGGGACCAGGGCGATGTGGCTCTGGACCCAGGCGCCGGCCGGGGCGGTCGCGGACTGGGCGGGCACGCACGGGGTGAAGGAGATCTTCGCGTACGTGGCACCCGCCCCCTCCGCCGCCGAGCTCGCGCGACTGCGCGAACTGCGCGCGCTCACCAGCGCCGCCGGCATCCGCCTGGTCGCCCTCGGCGGCGAGGCGCGGTGGGCGTACGACCACGCCGCGGCGCTCGCCTGGCTGCGGGCCGTCGACGCCACCGGCCTGTTCGCCGGCTACCACGTCGACGTGGAGCCGTACCTGCTCCCCGAGTGGACCACCGCCCGCGCCGCCACCTCGACGAACTACCTGGCCCTGCTGGACAAGCTGCGCCGGTCCGGCAAGCTCCCGCTCGAGGCCGACGTGCCGTTCTGGTACGGCCAGGCGCAGTTCGCCGTCAACGGTCGGAACCTGGCCACCGAGATCCTCAACCGGGTGACCGCGGTGACCGTGATGAGCTACCGCGACACCGGTACCGGGCCGAACTCGATCCTGGAGGTCAGCCGGGACTGGTTGGCCCGGGGCGCCGCGGCCGGCAAGCGGGTGCGGCTCGGCGCAGAGACCGGAGCGCTGGCGGACTGCTCGTACTGCACGTTCGCCGAGGAGGGCGCGACCGCGCTCGGCACCGAACTGGCCAAGGTGGACGCGGCGACCCGGCAGGCGTACGGGTATGCCGGCATCGCGGAGCAG
>DASQDS010000169.1:0-1938 GCA_035634075.1 Pilimelia sp.
GGCGGCGACCCGGCGGCCGACGTACGCGCGGTGTTCTCCTGGTCGTACCACCTGCTCCCGGCCGGCGCGGCGCGGCTGTTCCGGCTGCTGGGCCTGCACTGGGGCGACGAGGTGACGCTGCCGGCGGCGGCCAGCCTCGCCGGTGTCCCGGCCGCCGGGGCACGCCGGGACGTGGCCGAGCTGGTCGAGGCGGGCCTGCTCGCCGAGCGGACGCCCGGCCGGTACGCCCTGCACGACCTGCTGCGAACCTACGCCGGCGAACTGCTCGCCGGTACTGACACCGAGGCCGATCGCGGCGCGGCGCTGCACCGGCTCGTCGAGCACCACCTGCACACGGCGCTCGCCGCCGCCCTGCTGACGCACCCGCACTTCAGCCGGATCGACGTCCCACCCGCCGGGCCCGGGGTGACCCCGCAGCCCCTTGTCGACGCGGCGGCCGCCGGGCGGTGGTTCACCGCAGAGCACCCGGTCCTGGTCGCCGCCGTCGGGCACGCCGCCCGCGCCGGCCTCGACCGGCACGCCTGGCAGCTCGCCTGGGCGATCGCGGGCCACCTCGACCGGCGGGGGCGCTGGGCGGAGTGGTCCGCCGTCGGCGAGGCGGCGCTCGCCGCGGCCACCCGGGCCGGGGACCGGTCCGGGCAGGCGCACGCCCACCGGGACCTGGCCCGGGTCCGCTCCCGCCAGGGCCGCCCGGACGACGCGCAGGCGCACCTGCTGCGGGCACTGAAGCTGTTCGGCCCCGCGGGCGACCGGGCCGGGCTGGCCCACACGCACCTCAACCTGGGTCAGACGCTGGAACGCGCCGGCCGCGTCCGCCAGGCCCTGGGCCACTCGGAGCAGGCTCTGGAGCTGTTCGCGGCGGCCGGCAGCGCCGCCGGGCACGCATTCGCCCTCAACGCGGTGGGCTGGCAACACGCCCTCCTCGGCGACCACCGGCGGGCCGTCTCCTACTGCGAGGAGGCGCTGCACCGGCTGGCCGCCCTCGGCGACGAGCAGGGGCAGGCGGACACCTGGGACAGCCTCGGCTACGCGCACCACCACCTGGGCGACCACCGCCGCGCGATCGACTGTTACCGCCGGGCGCTCGCCGTGTTCACCGCCACCGGCAACCGGTACGGCGAGGCGAGCACCCTCGACAACCTCGGCCAGGCGCACCTCGCCGCGGCCGACGTCCGGGCCGCCCGCGACGCGTGGCGTAGCGCGCTGACCATCTTCCACCAGTTGGGGCACGCGGACGCCGAGCGGGTGCTCGACCGGCTCGGCGACCTGGAGCGGGCCGCGGCGCCGCACGGCTCGCTGCTCGGCTCGGCGCCCGCGTGAGCGCCGCTACACGAACCGGAAGTGCTGAGCCGGCTCGTACGGTTTGCACTCGATCACCTGGAGCGGGGCGTCGTTGGCGGTCGAGGCGTTCAGGACGTCCAGGCAGAGACCGTGGATCCGTGTCTGCAGGAGGTAGTGACCGCTGGGCGCCGGCGCCGGCACCAGGCGCCACTGCTCGCTGGTGTATTCGAGCGAGCACGGGAACTGCTGCACCCGCGTCCCGATGACGACCTCCTCCTCGCTGTTCGCGAACAGGTCGAGGCAGTAGCCGCTGCCCTGGTTGGACAGCCAGTGGTAGCCGTTGCCGATGGCGTGCAGCGCCCACCGGTGGTTGACGCGCGGCTCGCAACCGCGCTGGACGATGCGCGCCTGGGGGAGGGCCGAGTTGGCCCGCGGCGCCACGCACTTGTTCGACCGCTTGTTGATGACCTGGTAGAAGCCGCCGACCGCCCGGGGGCCGGCGGCCGGACCGGCCGGCGGCGCGGCGCTCGCCGCGGTAGCGGACACCACCCCGCCGACGGCGGCCACCAGGCCGGTCAGTGCCACCATTACAAGCCTGCGTCGTACGTTCATCGTGTCTCCTCGCTGGGTGTCGCCTGTGGACCCGGCAACCGTGCC
>DASQDS010000170.1:0-17051 GCA_035634075.1 Pilimelia sp.
CCCGTCCCCGTCGACCCGGGGGCGGACGGCGGCACCCCAGCCCGGCGGCGGCCAGACCACGGGCCGGGCAGCGGCGGCGAAGTCCGCCGGCGCGGGGCTGACGGCGGCCGCCGCCCGCATCGGCGCCGCGGTCCAAGGCACGGTCCGGCCATCCACCGCTACGACCACCACCACCACCACGCCGGCCGGCGGGCGTACGTCCGCCGCGGCCTCGGCAGCGGCTGTCGGCGCGGCCCGGGTCTCCGAGGCGGTCCGCGCCGCCCGCAGCACCGTCTCCGGCGCGGCTGCCCGCGGCCCCCGGCGGGCGCGACTGAACCTCAAGCGCATCGACCCGTGGTCGGTGATGAAGTTCTCGTTCGCGGTGTCGCTCGTGCTCTTCATCGTCGTGATCGTGGCCACCGCGGTGTTGTACATGGCGCTGGACGCCATGGGCGTGTTCGAGAGCATCAACTCCAGCCTGACCGACCTGGTCAGCGCGGGCGGTGGCGCGGCGGCCGGCTCCTTCAAGATCACCGCCAAGGGCGTGCTGCTGACCGCCGGGCTCGTCGGCCTCGTCAACGTGGTGTTGTTGACAGCGTTGGCCACCCTCTCCGCGTTCATCTACAACGTGTGTGCGGACCTGGTCGGTGGCATCGAGGTCACCCTCGCGGAGCGCGACTGAGCCGACCATCGGGGCCGACGCGCCCCGGCGTGGCAGACCCAATCCGAGTTGGGTGGAACCCGCGCGATACGGTAACCTAGCTCGGCGTGCCCGGGCAGTGATTCGTGGCGCTACGGGGCTATAGCTCAGTCGGTTAGAGCGCAGAGCTGATAACTCTGAGGTCGCTGGTTCGATTCCAGCTAGCCCCACAGCACCTCCCCAACCGCGCACCATCGGCAGCACAGGCCCGACGAGGGAGACTCGCCTCATGTGGAAGAAGCTCCTGCTCGTCGCCGGCATCGTCGGCGCCGGCGCCATGGTGTTCAAGAAGGTCAAGACCGCGAGTGACGAGCGTGCCCTCTGGCACGAGGCGACCACGTCGCCCGACCTGCGCTGACAGCGCAGCCCTTCCGGTAGCCGGCCAGCCGGGCCGGCCCTCGGGGCCGTAGCTCAACTGGCAGAGCACTGCCTTTGCAAGGCAGGGGTTAGGGGTTCGAGTCCCCTCGGCTCCACGATGATCTTCTAGCGCTCCCTGGTCCGATGAGCGCGCCGTGCTGGCCCGACCTAGGTGAGCTGCTGGAGCCGCTGCCCAACTGCTCGGTCCACCTCGTGCCGGGCGTAGCCACGGAAGCGCTGCCGGAACTGAACGCTCTGTAGCTCTTCTCGAGCTGTCGCACGAAGGGCTTCGCTACCCGACGCCAGGGCGTCGTCTGCCCGCGTGAGGACCGCGTCCACCTGGGCCATGTCGTATCCCCGGAGGGCTACCAAGAAGGGTCCGGCCATGCGACGGATGGTATCGGCCAGTGAGGACCCCGACGATGGCGCGCCGGTCCAACCCCAATGTCAGACACTCACTAAGCGCGGCCCGGCAGACAGCTCATCGAGCTCAGTGGCCGCATCGTCGGGCAGAGACATCGTCACCCCGGGTCGTACCGAACAGCCCAGCGTCCGTACGAACTGGCGGTCGGCCCCCGATGGGCCCGGCCGGCACCCGCCGGCCGGGCCCGCTGTCACGCTCAACCGCACGCGGCTCCGTTGAGAGTGATCAGTTCCGGTGACGGGTTGGGCCCGCCGGGGGTGGTGGCGTTGAAGCCGAAGTACACCGTCGCCCCGGGCTGGATGCGCCGGTTGACGGCGTTGTTTCTGGCGGTCACCGTCGCGCCGGCCTGGCTCGCCTCGGCGCTCCACGCCTCCCGCACCCGCTGGCCGCCGAGGAAGGCGAAGCGTGCCGTCCATCCGTCGATCACCGTGGTGCCGGTGTTGGTGACGGCGAGCTGCGCGGTGAACCCGCCGCCGCCTTGCCAGGCACCGTAGTTGGTGTAGCTCGCCGCGCACGAGGTGGCCGCCGCCGGCGGCTGGCCCGTGCCCTGATCGTCCAGGAAGGACGCCACCCAGGCCAGCGCGGAGTTCCAGTTGATCGCCACCTCGTTGGTGCTGTACGAGTCGATGTGGTCGACGTAGCAGAACATCGGCTGGCAGCCCTCGAGCAGGTCCGCGGCGTAGGGGTCCTTGTCCCCCGCGTTGGGCCCGCCCGCGATCGATCCGGCCGGCGGGTGCGGCGTGCTGGCGTCCGCCTGGTGGGCGAAGATCCGGCTGTGCTGGTTCATCGCCGCCTTCTCGCCCCAGCCGGTGACGTACGACTGGTTCAGCGCGTTGCGGCCGAAGATGTAGTCGACGCCCTGCACTGCCCCGTCGCGGTACCTGCGCTCGCCGGTCAGGTCGAACGCGGTCGCCAGCACCACGACGTTGTTCAGGATGTTGCTGTTCCCGCCCCAGAAGTAGCTGCCGGCGTTGCCCGGCAGGGGCAGCCCGTACGCCTGCGCTGTCAGCGTCGCCAGGTAGCTGTCCGCGGCGGTGACGACCGACTGGCGGATGCGCTGCCGTTCCGCGGCCGGCAGCAGGCTCGGCACCGTGGCCAGGTCCAGCCGGCCGAGGGCGGCCGTGCTGCCCCAGCCGAAGCCGGTCGCGGAGAAGACCTCACCGGTGTGGTGCCGGGATGCCGTCAGGTCGCTGAGGTACTCCTGCTCCGCGGTGCTCAGGTACAGCTCGGCCGCGGCCCAGTAGAACTCGTCGCTGACGTCGCCGTCGCCGTACCCGCCGCCACCGCCGCCCAGGTCCTGGGCGATGCGGGCCGGGTTGGCCTTCGCCGCGGCGTAGGCGGTGCGGGCCGCGGTGCCGCACCGGGTGGCGAATGCGGCGTCGTAGGGCGCGAACAGCCGCGCGCACTGGGCCGCGGTGGCCGCCAGGTTCAGCGTGGCCGCCGTCGACACCGGGTGCAGTTCCCGCGGTTGGGGGTCGTCCTCGGGCTGCATCGGAATGCCGGTCCAGTTCGCGTCGTGCATCTTGTGGTGGGCCATCCCGGCGAAGGGCCGGCCGGCCGGCACCTGCATCCGCAGGAGGAACTCCAGCTCCCACCGGGCCTCGTCGAGGATGTCGGGCACCTGGTTGCCGCGCTCCGGGACCCGCAGTGTGCTGTCGGCCAGGGCGGCGCCGTGCGCGGCGGTGACAGCCGTCTTGGTGCGTTCGAAGGTGCTCATCAACTGCTGCACGGCGATGCCGCCGTTGACGACGTACTTGCCGTGGTCCCCGGCGTCGTACCAGCCGCCGCGCACATCCAGCCGGTAGTCACAGGCGTTGGCGCGGCACGGGACGTTGGTGTCGCCCTGGTTGGGCGCCACGTCCAGGTGCCCGGCCGGGCGGGCGTACTGCTCGCCTACCAGGTCGCCGTCGATCTCGATGCCGCTGCGCTGGATGTAGAAGAACTGCAGGGCGTCGGACCGCAGCTGCCGGTAGAGCGTGCCGGAGATGTCGAACGGGTGGCTGGTCTGCCCGTCGGCGACCAGCGTGTAGCCGGTCCCCGCGGTGGTGAACGAGGTGAAGTCGATGGAGTGCACGTTCTGGCCCGAGGCGGCGTCCACACCGCGCGGTGTGCTGGTGCCCTCGGCGACGGTCTCGCCGTCGGCGTTTCGCAGCTGCCAGTCGAGCGCCTCGGTGGCTCCGGTGACGACGGTCGCGTTCTTGGGCCCGGCCGGCAGGTAGCCGACCTGGTTGACCCGGACCCGCGGGCCGGTGTCCGGCGTGTACGGCGGCTCTTCTTCGCCGCCGATCAAGGACACATTGTCCAGACACAGCGTGTACGCCGCGGCGCTGCCGCCGACCTGGAACGCGATCTGGGCGGCGCCGGTGTCCACAGCGGCGGTGAAGGTGAACTCGAGGTGCTGGGCGGTGGCGGTCAACGCCACGTCGCGGGAGAGGAAGGAGGTGAACGGCGCGGCGCCGAGCTGCACGTTCGCGCGCACGCTGGCACCTGGGGTGGCGGAGGCGTCGAACGAGAAGGTGTACGTCGAGCCCGCCACCAGCGGCACGCCGTTCTGCCCGATGCCGGCGTCCCACGGGTTGGCCAGCCCGGCGGGCACGGCGGCGCACAGCCGCCCGTCCGTCACGCCGGTGGACGTGGTGCCGTACGAGAACCAGCCGTTCGTGCCGTCGGCGAAGTCGCCATTCTGCACCTGCTCCGGCCCCGCCGGCGGCGGGGCGGCGCTGTCACTGGAGAGCGTGACGTCGTCGAGGCAGAAGGTGTACGCCTCGGCGCTGCCACCGAGCTGGAAGGTCAGCGTGCCGTTGGCGGAGTCCACTCCGGCGGTGAACGCGTACTCGAAGGTCTGGGCCTCGCCGGTCAGCGCGACGGCGCGGGACAGCGCCGCGGTGTACGGCGCTTCGTTGAGCTGCACGTTCGCGCGGACGGTCACCGGCGCGCTGGCTGAGGCGCTGAAGCTCAGGGCGTAGGGGGCGCCGTCGACCAGCGGGACGCCGTTGTGGCCGAGGCTGACGTCCCAGGCGTTGGCGGTGCCGCCGGCGACCTCGGCGCAGAGCCGGCCGTCCACGGCGGAGATGGGCGCGTTCGCGGTGGACCACCAGGCGGCGGTGCCGGTGGTGAAGGTCCCGTTCGTGATGTGCTCGGTCGGTGCGGCAGCGGCCGGCTGGGCCGTCAGCAGGGTCAGCGCGAGGGCGGCCGCGGCGCCCGCGGCGGACAGCACCGTGGCCCGCCGGCGTCGATGTGGAGTCACGGGGGTCCTTCCAGAACTGCACGGCCGGTTCCGGACACACAGGGCGGGAGCCGGGAGGAAAGCGGGAGCTGGGAGCGCTCCCACTACCGCTGAATGGTGCCAGCGGGCCACCCGCGTGTCAATCGACCGTTGTCCATGGTCATCCGGACGGGTCGGTGGTGCCCGCGAGGCCGCCGCCGCCGGCCGCGTCCGCGCAGCCGGTAGCACCGCTGCCGACCGGCTCCAGCCCGCCCGCCTGGGTCGACTCCCGGGCCGGGCACAGCAGCCCGAGCAGGTTCCACGCCCGCATGCGCCGACCCGGATCCGCGGACCACAGGTGGACCGCGCTCAACACGGCGAAAGGCAAGAGCGCGAGAAGCGCGCCAAGGATCAGAAGTTGCATTGTTCTCGAAACCCTTTCCAGATCGGCCCAGTCGAGTGTCTGGCATGGAGTCCCGGTCGAACAACGCCCGTTGACGACTGTTGACAAGACGTTCCAACCGGTCGCTGCCGGAAGCGAGGTGGGCACACCCGCGGCGTGCCATGCTACGAACCATGACGGCGGACGACGGGACGCTCACGGCGCTGGACAACCTGCGGGACCGACTGACGCAGTTGCACCGGGAACGCGGCGAGCCCAGTGTGCGGGACCTGTCGCGAAAGACTCGCCACGCAATCAGCCATACCACCGTCTGGACCGTCATCAAGTGTGCGAAGGCTCCTCGGTGGTACCACCTGGAACTCCTCGTCGAGGCTCTTGGAGGCGGGACAGAAGAATTCCGGGAGCTGTGGGTGGCCGCCCGCAACGCCGAGGATTCGGGGGTCGAGGCGGTGGACAGGAGTCGGGACACCGTGGTGAACATGGCGCGGCGCGGTCAGGTCGTCGTGGACAGGATCATGGAGCACCTGACGCTGATGCAGCACGGCGGCCCCCACGGTCACCGGCGGGAGGACGTCACGGTCCTGGCCCGACTGGCCGTGAGAATGCGCAGGTACAACGAGAACATGCTGCTCCTGATGGGTGTGGACTCGGGGCGTGTCCGGCACGAACCGGTCGAGATCATGAACGTCGTCCGGGCGGCCCTGTCGGAAAGCGGGTCGTCGTCGCGGGTGGGCGTCGGTCAGCTCGATGACGGCATCGCGGTCGTTCCCACCGCCGCTGACCATGTGATCCGGCTGCTGGCGGAGTTGCTGGACAACGCGGTGGAATTCTCGCCCCCCGCGACTGTCGTATCGATTGATGCGACGTGGCGGGATGCCGCCGTCGTCGTGCGAATCGAAGACGATGGAATCGGGATCCCGACGCGGATCGTCGCCGCTTTTGCTGACCAGCTCGCCGACGTCTCGAAAGACTGGGGTTCGGCCCGGATGATGGGCTTGAACGTCGTCGCCAGGCTGGCCGCCCGGCACCGCATAGGAGTGGAATTGCGGCCGACGTCCTCCGGGGGTGGCACTGTGGCCCTCGTGACGCTGCCGCCGGATGTCATCGTCCGGGAGAAGCCAGCCGCCGCCGCCATACAACGCGTGCGCCTTCCCGACCAAACCCATCGCTCGATCGTGGCGCACCTGCCCCGGCAGCATCTCGACAAGTTGGTGGACCTGCTGTCACCCGAGCAAACCCGCGTCGTCCTGGCGGGGCTGGCGGCGGAACGCGCGACAGCCGTGCTCGACAGGACCCGGCCGCCCGGTTGGCCGACCGCGACCGAACCGCCCGTTCGCCGTCCCCGGCCCGGGTTGCCACCTACCACGCCCGAGTGACTGCTCCGGGTAGACGGCAAACCCCGGCATGCCCGGATCTGCGAAGGTGACGTCGTGAGCGCAAGGGAGATGTTTGCGGCGCTGGTCGGCCTGATCCTCGGCATCGTCGGCAACTACGTCTTTGAGGGCTTCGGCCTCCGCACCCGGGCGGCCAAGCTGAGCCGGCGGCGGGCGAAAAAGCGACTCAGGCGGCTGAGACGTGAGCTGGAGACCCTCCGGCACCTCCACAGTGACCCCGCCCGTCTCGCCGGCTTCGTCGCGAGCCGTGTCCTTCTCGTGACGATCCTCTGGATCGGCCAGGAGGTGTTGGACTATCTTCTCGGCCTGCTCGCCAACGCCACCTACACCTATGCCCTCACCTCCCGACCGGGCGCGTTTGACGTCGAACGGTTCACCTCTGGTGTCAATACGGCTGCGTCCGGCATCGGCGCTCTGCTGCTCGTACTGATCCTCAACCTCGGCTTTCGCGCGTACCGGACATGGAAACGGGTCTCCCGGTTCGAGACGTACGAGGCGAAGCTGACCGCCGAGATGGCCGAGTTGCGCGGTGTGGTGACAGACCGAGGCGGGAACGGCGCTGCGGGGGAGTCCGGGTCCGGCGACCAGCGTTCACATGACGTCTCGATGCCTTGCGATTGAATTTGGGATGCGCCCGGGTCGGCGCCCGACCAAACTACAGCGAACCGCACGACGGCCGAGTGGGACGGTGTTTGAGGCGATGGTCTTCCAGCTGGTAGGGCCGGTCCTGGAGGGCGCACTGGTCCGCCTGGAACCGCTGGAGCACCGGCATGCCGCCGACCTGGCCGTGGCGGCCGAGCAGGACCGGAGTTCGTACGCGTTCACCTGGGTGCCCACGGCCGCCGAGGTGGGCGAGTACATCGACGCGCAGCTGGCGCGGGCGGCGGCGGGAAGGCTCGCCCCGTACGCGCAGGTGGCGAGGTCGTCGGGCCGTGCGGTCGGCGCGACGGCGTACTGGGACCCGCGGCTGTGGCCGGCCGGCGACCGCTTGTGCGCGGTGGAGATCGGCTTCACCTGGCTCGCCGGGCCGGCGCAGGGCAGCGGGCTGAACGTCGAATCGAAGTACCTGCTGTTCCGCCACGCGTTCGAGGTGTGGGACGTCGCCCGGGTGGACCTGAAGACGGACGCCCGGAACAGCCGGTCCCGGGCCGCGATCGCGGGGGTGGGCGCCCAGCTCGAGGGCGTACTGCGGAACTGGTCCCAGTCCTGGGCTCCCGGGGAATCGGGGCGGCTCCGGGATTCCGCGATGTACTCCGTGATCGCGGCGGAGTGGCCGGCGTGCCGATCCAGGTTGGAGCGCCGGTTGGCCGGCACGGGGGGTCAGGCCGTCGTCTCGCGTACCCAGGGCAGCATGAGCCGCTCGACCACGACCAGCACGTAGAAGAGCACGATGCTCATGATGGCCAGCAGTGCGATCGCCGCGAAGGCGACCGCGGTGTCGGCGCCGGCGTTCTGGATGACGAAGCCGAGGCCGGCCGTCGAGCCGAAGAGCTCGCCCACGAGCGCGCCGATGACCGCCAGCGGCATCGCGGTCTTGAGGCCGACGAAAATCTGCGGTAGGGCTGAGTGCAGGCGCACCTTGACGAAGGCCTGCCACCGGTTCGCCGACAGCGACCGGGAGAGCTCGACCAGCTCGGCCGGCGTCGAGCTCAGACCCGTGGCGGTGGCCAGCACGATGGGGAAGAAGCACATCAGCACGACCATCACGATCTTCGGGCCCTGCCCGAAGCCCATCCACACGATCAGCAGTGGCGCGAACGCCAGCTTCGGCACCGAGTTCAGCGCCACGAGCACCGGATACATGGCCTGTTCGACGAGGCGGGAACTGGCCAGCAGCATGCCGATCAACAGGCCGGCGACCACGGTGAGGCCGAACCCCTGGAGCGTCTCCAGCAGGGTGACCCGGGCGTTGTCGAGGAGGTAGCCGGGAAGCCGGGCGAAGGCCCCGGCGACGGCGGTGGGCGTGGGCACGATGTACGACTCGATGTCCAGCACGACGATGGCCAGCCACCACAGCGCCACGGTGCTGGCGGCCCCCGCCAGTGGCAGCCACAGCGCCGCCGTGGCGCGGGCCCGCCGTCGGTCGGGCGCCCGACCCGTTGCCGCGCCGCCGGACATGCGTCACTCCTCCTACAAGGATGGTCCCGGTGCGCCGCCGCCCGCCTGGCGCCGGCGCACCGGGAACCTCCGATCAACCGTCAGGTGCTCGGCAGGTGGTCGAACGAGACGACGTCCTCGGGGCTGAACGAGGTCGGGATCGCCCCCGCGCCCTGCAGGATCGCGATGTTGCGCGCCATCCGCTTGGCGTCGAGCCCGCCGACCCGGGTGCCGGTCGCGCTGGACTTCACGTACGGCGCCATCAGCGTCATCTCAGCGGCGGCCACCGGCTCCGGCTGGAGCTTCTGGAACTTGGCGTAGATCTTCGCCGCCTCCTTCGGGTTGTCGACGGCGTACGCGAGTCCCTTGAGGAGGGCATCGTTGAACCGCTTGACCTGATCGCCGTCGTCCTTCAACGTCTTCTTGGTGACCGCGACGCCGTTGCCGTAGAGGTCCACCAGGTAGTCGCTGTACGGGATCATGACGGCCTTGCGGGGCTTCGCGACGTTCTCCACGAACGGCTTGCCCACGACGAACTGCGTGGCCACGTCGATGCGTCCGGCCGCGAGGGCCTGCGGCATCTGCGGCGCCGGCATGTTCACCCACTGGACCTTCTTGGCGTCCACCCCGGCCAGGTTCGCGTACGTGTCGAACAACGTCCGGACCACACCGCCGGGGATGTAGGCGATCTTCTTGCCCTCCAGATCCTTCGGACCCGTGACGCCGTCACCCTCGAGGGCCATCAGGCAGGCGAGGTTGCGCTGCTGGATGGCGCTCACGATGGTGAAGTCCTTGAACGCGCCCTTCCCGTACTCCATCAGCGCGCCGGTGATGTCGACGACGGCGTAGT
The DNA here is from genome assembly GCA_035634075.1 of Pilimelia sp. Lineage (GTDB taxonomy): Bacteria > Actinomycetota > Actinomycetes > Mycobacteriales > Micromonosporaceae > DASQDS01. The sequence goes on from DASQDS010000170.1 coordinate 9,410, forward strand.
CGACCTGGCCGCCCTGAAGCAGCTTGAGGTTCTGGTTGGTGCCGAGGCCGGGCTTGACCTCCACCTCCAGCCCGGCCTCCTTGAAGTAGCCCTTCTCCATCGCCACGTAGACGTACGCTTCGCGGCCCTGCACGTTGAGGCCGGTGAGGAAGGTGACCTTCTCGGGGGTGGCCGGTGCCTCCGTGCCCGTGGCCGGGTCCTCGTCCGCACCGCAGCCGCCGGCCAGCACGAGCGTCAGCGCCGCTGCCGTCCCGCCGAGCCAGCGAGTCATTCTGTTCACGACTAATCCTCCAGATGAGGCGGCGATCACCGATCAGCTACTGCGGCTTGCGCCCGGTGGTGGACACCAGGAGCATGCCCCGCAGGACGAGGCGCGGGTCGAGCGCCAGCGCCCGCATGATCTCCAGATCGTCGGCGGCCATGCCGGCCTTGACGAGCTTGTCGTGCAGCTGCGTGGAGCCCGAGTACGCGAGCAGGCAGACGCCGGTGCCGCCGGCCCAGGAGCGTTGCCACCCCTCGGTGTCCACTTCGGTCAGGCCGACCTCGCCCATCGCCGCGTGCACCTGCCGGCACCAGGTCGGGTCGTTGCCGGCGGCCCGCAGGATGCTGGCCAGCGTGGTCTCGTAGGTGGCGAGGATGTCGTGCGCCCGGGGATCCGGCGTGGCGAGCACGGAGGTGCCCCAGCGCGCCTCCAGCTCCTCGATGACCAGGGCGCCTCCCGGCGCCAGGGCCGCCGTCAGCTTGGCGAGCACCTCGTGGCGCTCGGGGAGGTGTTGCAGGACGGCGCGCGCGTGGATGACGTCGAACGGGCCCTCGGGCAGCGGATCGGTGACGATGTTGTGCTGCAGGACCTCCAGGTTCGGGTGCGCGCGGACGTGCTGCGGCTTGATGTCGGTGGCGATGACGGTGCCGTCGGGTCCGACCTGGTCGGCCAGCCAGCCAGCGATGGTGCCACGCCCGGCGCCCACCTCCAGGCAGCGCGAGCCGGCCGTGACACCGGCCGCCAACAGGCGCCGCTGGCTGAACTCGTCGAGCATCTGGCTCAGCGCGTCCAGCAGGTCGCCGGCGGTGGGCTCGTCGTTGTTGAAGGCGTACTGCGTCGCAGGTTCCCGGGTGGCAGCGGTCATGAAGTCTCCTGAGAGGGTCGGGCGGGCCCGGGGGACATTGAGGGATGGCCCCGGACTCGTCGATCGAAGATCAGCCAGCCGGTTCGCACGATAGCGGGCAATGACGCATGATCGGAACGGTCACGCAGTGACGAACAGGGATGCGTCTTCCGTGACGGACGGGTCGGGATCGCCGTAATCGCGGCTTGCGCCGGCCGCGGCCCGCGTCAGGACGCGTCGCCGGGAACCGGGCCGGCCGGCGTCAGGATGACCACCGGGATCGACCGGGCCGTCCCGGCCGCGTAGGTCGCGTACGTCGGAAAGAGGCCGACCATCATGTCGAACAGCCGCCGCCGCTCGGCGCCCTCGGCCACCCGCGCCACGGCGGCGAACCGGTCCGCCCGCACCTGCACCAGCACGGCGGGCTCCGCGACGATGTTGTGATACCAGCCGGGGTGCGCGCTCGCCCCGCCGTTGGAGCCGACGAGCACGTACCGGTCCCCGTCGCGGCCGTAGATCAACGCGGTGCGCCGGAGGTCGCCGGTCTTGCGGCCGCGGGTGGTGAGCAGCAGCGTCGGGTAGCCGTGGTAGTCGTGGCCCTGCGCGCCGTCGGTCGCGACGTAGCGCTGGATGTGCTTGGCGACCCAGCCGGTCTGGTTGTCCCGGACGTGGTCTCGTGTCATCGAAGGTGGCCCCTGTCGACTCGCGCGGCGGCAACCGGCCGCGTACGCAGGCGCGGGCGGGGCCCGCAGCCTAGAACTCCGGGCTGACGGACGGGTCCAGCGGCTGGGTGTCCGGGGCGGGCTCGACGGCCGGCTGCTCCGCCAGGTTCATCGCGCGGCGGGTGCTCGCGGCGGCCAGCCACCCGATCACCAGGCCGGCCACGGTGGCACCCGCGAGCCACGCCCAGGGGGTGGTCGGCCGGCGCCCGGCGAGGGCGTCCAGCGCCGCCGCCGCGCGGTACCGGGCCTCGTCCGCCGCGGCCGACGCCCGGCTGCCAGCGTCCTCCGCGACGGTCGACGCCACGGTGGACGTGCGGCGGCCGGCCGTCTTGGCGACGTCCCCCGCCGACTCGACGGCGGCTACGACCTGCTCCCACGCCTCCTCGGCGATCCGCTGGGCGGCCTGGGCGCGACGTGACTTTCCTGAACCGAACAACGCGACCTCCCGATCGTTGGCCCCACCTGGGGTGCCCGGACCCCGCGCCGGCAGCCCCGGCACGGACGTGCGTAGCCCCGACCCGGGATACCCGGACCCGGACGGACGGTGCTCGTCGTCGTACGTCCGCGCGGCCACCCGGCGTCACCGGCCGCGGCCCCGCGACCCCCATTATGGTCCACCGACCCCACGACCCGCCCGCCCGCGCCACCGTGGCGCCCGATCCCAAGGCGGGTGAGTGAGAGTGCTGGCGCGGCGGCGTCTGGACCTGAGGGGGTGAGTGGGGGAGCTGGCGCAGCGGCGTCTGAACCTGAGGGGGTGAGTGGGGGAGCTGGCGCGGCGGCGTCTGGACCTGGGCGGGTGAGTGAGAGAGCTGGCGCGGCGGCGTCTGGACCGGAGCGGAGCGGAGGGAAGACGTCGCGTGAGCGCCGCGCGACCGAACGAACTCATAAACACAGCGCGACCGAACGAACTCATGAACACAGCGCGACCGAACGAACTCATGAACTCACCCGGCGGGTGGCAGTATCGGCGTGTGATGGGCACGTTGAGGACGGTGCCGGCGCTGACCCGGCCGGATTTGCTCGCCGCACCGGTGCTGGCCGCGCTGGAGGCCTGGCCGGCCGGTGGGTCGGTCGCGGTGGACGAGGTGCTGGTGGCGGCCATCGACGCGGAGCTCGCCGATACCGCGGCGTTCTGCGCCGCGTACGAGGTCGGTCCGCACGAGTCGGCCAACTGTGTGGTGGTGGCCGGCCGGCGGGAGGGCGACGTCCGGTACGCCGCCTGCCTTGTGATGGCGACGACCCGGGCGGACGTCAACGGTGTGGTGCGTCGGCGCTTGAACGTCCGGAAGGCGAGCTTCGCGCCGATGGCGGACGCGGTGGCGTCGACGGGCATGGAGTACGGCGGGATCACACCGATCGGGCTGCCGAAGGACTGGCCGGTCCTGGTGGACGCCCGCGTGGCCGCTGCGCCGTACGTCGTGATCGGCTCCGGTGTCCGGCACAGCAAACTGGCGTTGCCGGGCCGGGCCCTGGCCGAGCTGCCCTACGCCGACGTCGTGCCGGACCTCGCCCGGCCCGCCGACTGACCGGCCCGCGAGGCCGACGAGACAGCGCCATCTGTCGATACCGTTGCACGTGAAACATGAAGATCATGCATCACCGGGTACGGCGGACGGCGCCGCCTCAGCCGGTCAGTTGTTCGGCGCGGCCTCGCTGATGTCGCTCAGCGCGGACGACGGGTCCTCGCGTCGCGCGAGGTCACTCAGCGACACGATGCCCACCAGTTGCCGGTCGGCGTCGCACACGAGCAGCCGGCGCACCGCCCGCTCGCGCATGAGGTCGGCGGCCTGGTCGGTCGAGGCGTCCTGCTCGATCATCACGAGGTCGCGGGTGGCGATCGCGCCCAGCGTGGTGATCTTCGGATCCTGCCCCTCGGCCAACGCCCGAACGACGATGTCGCGGTCGGTCACCACGCCGGCCAGGGTGGGTCCCTCGGTCACGACGACGTCCCCGATGTCGCGCTCCCGCATGGCGCGCGCCGCCTCGTCCAGTGTGGTGTGCTCAGGCAGGTAGACGACCTCTGGCGTCATGACGTCCCGCACCAACAGCTCAGGCATCGTGTCCTCCGGTGTCGCGGACTGGCTGGTGCCTGCCGCAGTACCCAGCAGCCCCGCGGTCAATCCGCGTCGCGGGGCCCGGCGAGCCGGTCGGTCACCTCGGCCAGCGGCACCTCGGTCCGGCCACCGCCGGCGCGATCCCGCAGCTCGACGTACCCCTCGGCCAGCCGGCGCCCGACGACGACGGTGCGCGGGATGCCGATGAGCTCCGCGTCGGTGAACCGCACCCCCGCGGAGACCCCGGGCCGGTCGTCCAGCAGAACCCGCAGTCCGCGGGCGGCCAGGCTCGCGCCCAGGTCGGCGGCCGCGGCCAGCTGCGGCCCGTCGCCCGCGGGCACGAGGTGTACGTCGCACGGGGCGACAGCGGCCGGCCAGGCGAGGCCGCGCCCGTCGTGGTGCTGCTCGGCGATCGCGGCCACCAGCCGGGACACGCCGATGCCGTAGCTGCCCATCGTCACGCGGATCGGTTTGCCCTCTGGGCCGAGCGCGTCCAGCCCGAACGCGTCGGCGTAGCGGCGCCCGAGCTGGAAGATGTGGCCGACTTCGATTCCCCGCCGCAGCGCCAGGCCGGTGTGGCAGCGCGGGCAGGGGTCGCCGTCGACGACCTCCGCGGCCTCGATGGTGCCGGCGGGGGCGAAGTCCCGCCCGCACACCACGTGGACGGCGTGCCGGCCGGGCGCGTTGGCGCCGGTGAGCCAGGCCGTGCCGGCGACGACCCGCGGATCGACCAGGTAGCGGACGCCGAGCCCGGCCAGCCGCTGCGGCCCGAGGTAGCCGCGGACCAGCTCCGGGCGGCCGGCGAAGTCCTCGAACAGCGCCACTGTCGCCGGGGCGAGCGCCGCCTCGACCCGGCGCAGGTCCACCTCGCGGTCGCCGGGCACCCCGATCACCAGCAGGTCCGGCGCCGCGTGCCCCGGCGCCGAGACGGTCACGACCACGTTCTTCAGGGTGTCGGCGGCCGTCCAGTCCGCCCGGCCGCCGAGGCGGTGGCTGTTGGCGTGCGCGACCAGCGAGGTGATCGTCGGCGTGTCCGGCGTCTCATGGGACTCGGCCGGGGGGTGCCGCTCGGGGTCACTGGCCGGCGGGGCCGGCGTCGTGACGGCCTCCACGTTGGCCGCGTAGCCGCAGCCGGGGCACGCCGCGTACGTGTCCTCGCCGACCGGCGCCTCGGCGAGGAACTCTTCGGAGGCCGAGCCGCCCATGGCCCCCGCGACGGCGCCGACGATCGCGTACCGCAGGCCAAGCCGGTCGAAGATCCGTTGGTAGGCCGCCCGCTGCCGGGCGTACGCCTCGGCCAGGCCCTCGTCGGTCAGGTCGAAGGAGTAGGCGTCCTTCATGATGAATTCGCGGGCCCGCAGCAGGCCGCCGCGCGGGCGGGCCTCGTCGCGGAACTTGGTCTGCACCTGGAACAACACGACCGGGTAGTCGCGGTAGGAGGTGTACAGATCCTTGACCAGCAGCGTGGCCAACTCCTCGTGGGTGGGCCCGAGCAGGTGTTCGGCGCCGCGCCGGTCGCGCAGCGTGAAGATGTCCTGCCCGTACGCCGTCCATCGGCCGCTCGTCTCGTACGGAGCGCGCGGGAGCAGGGCCGGGAACGCCACCTCCTGTCCGCCGATCGCGGTCAGCTCCGCCCGCACGACGGCGGTGACCCGCTCCAGCAGCAGCCGGCCCAGCGGCAGCCAGGTGTAGCCCCCGGGCGCGGCGCGGCGCAGGTAGCCGGCCCGCAGGAGCAGCCGGTGGCTCGGCACCTCGGCGTCGGCCGGGTCCTCGCGGAGCGTGCGGAGGAACAGGGTGGACATTCGCAGCAGCATCCGCGCAGCGTACGAGGGGTGACCGCCCCGGCACACCGATATCCGCTCCTCGCGCCGCCGCGCCCGGGGCGGGTTCGCTTTGGCACACTGGATCCGGCCTGGGGGACGTTCGGGGCGACGGCGCGGATCGGGCAATGGCGGGGAGAGGACGAACGGTGGGCTGGCAGAGCTACGTCGCGGTCGGGGACAGCTTCACGGAAGGGCTGGACGACCCGTACCCGGACGGCCGGCATTTCCGCGGCTGGGCGGACCTGGTGGCCGGGCGGCTCGCGGCGGACGCGGGCCCCGGCTTCGGCTACGCGAACCTGGCGATCCGCGGCCGCCGCTTCGCCGAGGTGGTCGGCGAACAGGTACCGCGCGCCCTGGCCATGCGGCCGGCGCTGATCAGTTTCGCCGCCGGCGGCAACGACATCCTCCGGCGGCAGTGCGACCCGCGCGCGTTGGCCGGCCGGTACCAGGCCGTGATCGCGCGACTGCGGGAGACGGGTGCGGACGTGGTGGTGTTCCGGTTCGCCGACGTCACGGTCCGGCTGCCGGGGCAGCGGCTCCTCGCGCCGCGCATCGCGGTGCTCAACGCGGCCGTCGCGGACACCGCGGACCGGTACGGGGCCAGGTTGGTGGACATGTGGGGGGACGAGGAGTTCGCCAACCCTCTGCTGTGGAGCGTCGACCGGCTGCACCTGTCGGGCCTCGGCCACCGCCGGGTCGCCGCGCACGTGCTGACCGCCCTGGGCGTTGCGCCGGACGCGTCCTGGCTGGCCGCGCCGGCCCGGCCGGCGCCGGTGCCGTGGCTGGCCGCCCGGGGCGCCGACCTGCGGTGGGCGGGGCAGCACCTGGCACCGTGGCTCAAACGCCGGATCACCGGCAGGTCGTCCGGCGACAACGTCGCCGCCAAGCGGCCCGCCCTCGCCCCGCTGGTCGACTGACGCGCCGGCGAGGCGGGGCGGCCCGCTCAGGCCAGCGCCGCCTGGACCCCGAGCAGGCCGGGAGTCGGCAACCGGGACAGCTCCCGGCCGGTGGCCACGTCGTGGCAGACGACCGCGTCGTACTGGCCGACGTACACCCGCGCGCCGTCGGGGTGGAGGGCCAGGCCGCGCACGGGCGACCGGGCGGGCCACCGGCGGACGACGCCACCTGCCGGTCCGACCTGGACCACCTCCCGGCCGGCGCCCACCAGCAGGGCGTTGTCGGGAAGGTAGCGCGCGGCGGCGTCGTGGCCGGCGACCGCCGCCGGCGCGAACCTGTCGACGGAGGCGACCTTGAGCCCGTCCGGGTCGATCGCGGCGACGAGCCCACTGCCGGCCTCCACCACGGCCAGCCGCCGCCTGTCGCCGCTGAGCGCGATAGCGTGCCGCCCGGGCGGGCCCGCCCCGAACGGCGCCGGCAGGTCGATGCAGTACGCCCACTGGTCGCGCAGGCTCAGCGCGTGCACGAACGCGTGCACGTGCGGCGCCCCGGGCCGGGCACCGGGCACCAGGTCGCGGGTGTGCTGGTGACCGGGCTGGTGCGTGTAGAGCGTGAACAGGATCTGCCGCCGCGGGTCGTACACCGCCTGCCGGCCCTGGCCGCGCATTTCCTCCTCGGCGCCGGCCGGCACGATGCTCTTGGCCCGGGTGAGCAGCGGCAGCAGGCTGCGCTGGGCCAGGTCCAGCATGCGCACGCGGTAGCGGTCCGGCGCGGTCGGCGGCAGGTAGTCCAGGACGAACAGGCGCAGGCCGTCCGCGGAGAACGCCTCGGGCTCCAGGTTGCCCGGCAGGTCGATCCGGGTGCGCTCGCCGCCGGCCTGGACGATCACGATCGTCGTCCGGGTGCGCGGGGCGGGCCGGTACGGCTCCTCGCCGACGGTCGCGGCGGTCAGCGCGACCAGCGTTCCGTCGGGGGAGGCGGCGCGCGGCGCCAGGAGGCCGCGCAGGGCGACCCGCGCCACCAGGCGGCCGTCGGCCAGG
>DASQDS010000171.1:0-3631 GCA_035634075.1 Pilimelia sp.
CGGCCCGGCGGCTGACGGCCCGGCGGCTGACGGCCCGGCGACTGACGGCCCGGCGGCTGACGGCTCGGCGACTGACGGCCCGCGGCCGGTCCCGCAGCCGGCGCAGGGCGAGGGCAGCACGAGGTCGGCCAGGTCCGCCCAGGCTGCGGCCAGCCAGCCGACGCCGACCGCCACCACGACCACCCCGCTCGGCTCAGTCGACGAAGAACGGGGCCGTGGGGTTGGCCGGCGTGGCACCCTGCTGAGGGCTGGGGCTCGGCGCGCCCACCACCTCCGCGGCGGTCAGCCTCTGCGGGTCCTGCTGGTACAGCTCGTACGCCAACCCGTTCGCCACGTACATGACCTGCCCGGGCGCCGGCAGGCCGTCGCTGGGATCGTCGGTGAGCGCGACGATGTGCGCGACGGCCGCGTTGCTCGACCGGCCGGACCGGGGCTCCTGGATGGCGCCGTCCACCGTGATGTCGTAGAGGCCGACGCGCCCGTCGGCCTGCCGGCCGGCGATCGCGAGCCACTCCTGCTGGCTCCAGCCCACGCCGGCCACCTCGGTCAGCGACGTGGGGACCACCTGCCGGCCCTTGCCCAGCCGCACGCCGCCGCCCTCGATCAGCAGCGGCGCGACGAAGAGCTGCTGGCGATTCACCACGTACGCCAGCCGGCGGCCGTCCGGCGGAACGGACATCGCGGTGATGCCGCGCGGCGCGCCGTCGACGAGCGGCGTGCCGGCGCCGGCGGCCGTGAAGCTGTGCAGCACACCGTCGACCACGACCAGCCCGGTGCCGCCGGTGGCGCGCAACCAGACCGGGCGGCTCATCGCCTGCCCGGTGATGCCGGCGCGCGACAGGGGTCCCATCGCCGTCGGGGTGCCGGCGCCGGATTCCAGCACCACCCGGCCGCCGGGCACGGCCCGCACGACAGCGGTGTAGCTCCGTTCCCCTTCGCGCGCCATCGCCGCGGAGCGGACCTGCCGGTTGTTGCCGTCTGGGACGGGGGGCACCGGCAGCGCGCCCGCCGTCGGGGCGAGCTGGCGCACCTGCTCCTTGAAGACGCAGAACCGGATCTCGTCGCGCCCGACCCGGTACGCCGGGTTGTGCGGCAGGTAGTCGTCGCCCTCGTACAACTTGGTGATCGTGTCGATGCGCAGCCGCAACGACCTGTCGGCGCTCGGCGTGCTGCGCAGCGACCACCGCAACTGCGTCGCCAGGCGTTCGAAGAGCTCCCCGTCGTTCGGGTCGGTGACCGCCTTGGTCAGCTCGACCTCCAGCATGCCGCCCGAGGTCGCTGGCACGTTGCCGACGCGGCCGGCCCCCGCGGGCAGCGCATCGACGGCCGCCTGCAACCGGGCGGACGGCCCGCGCAGCAGCCAGTCGATGATCAGGTTGGGCCGCGAGGCGGCCGGCACGTCCCGGCGCGGCAGGTAGCGCAGCTCCGGGACCAGCCCGCTGCCGTCGGCGGCCCAGAAGTAGATCGTGCGCTGCTCGTAGTAGAGCTCGAGCGCCCGCTCGGAGAGCATGATCCGGTCGGGTGGCAGGGTGACGAACAGGCCCTCGTTCTCCACCTCGACCAGGGTGATCGTCATTGTCTGCGGCGGTTGCTGGGACGGCTCCACGATGCCGTTCTCCGTGAGCGTGCCGACCTGCTGCACCCGGAACGCGACGTCCGAGCCGCCCTGGCCGGGCAGGATGTACGGCTGGTCGAGCAGCCGGACCACCGCGACCTCGGGCGGCGGTTTCCAGCGGCGCTCGGCAGCCGGCTCGATCCACTCCCGGACCCGCTCCGAGGCCTTCGCCGGGTCACCGGCGGCCGCCATCAGGAAGTTTTCCAGGTACTGCTCCGGGTCCGTCGTCGCGCTGCGCGGGCTCGGCTCGCTCGTCCCCTGATCGCCCAGCGTGGGCGCCTGCCCCCCGCCGCGGCCCTCGACCTCGACCGCCGTCTCTCTGGGCAGGCCACAGCCCGTCGGGGCGGCGACCGCCACGGCCGTCACCAGCACGCAGGCGAGCCACCGGCGGGCCCTCACGCCGGCACCTCGGTGCGCTGGTCGCCGCCCGCCTCCGGCGCCCCGTCCGCGGCCATCGCGCCGGCTCCCCCGCCCGCGGCGGACGGGGACTCGGCTGCCGCGTCCGGCGGCACCAGCTTCAGCGGCGCCGCGATCAGCCTGTCGCCGGCCCGCAGCGGCAACGTCAGCCGGAACTGCGCGCCCTGGGCCGGCGCCCCCCACGCCTCCAGCCAGCCGCCGTGCAGGCGGGCGTCCTCCAGGCTGATCGAAAGCCCGAGGCCGGTGCCCCCGGTCTGCCGGGCCCGCGACGGATCGGCCCGCCAGAAGCGGTTGAACACCAGTTTCTCCTCGCCCGGCTTCAGCCCCACGCCACGGTCCCGGACGATCACCGCGACAGCGGTCTCGTCGGCGCCGAGTGTGACGTCCACGGGCCGGCCCTCGGCGTGCTCCACCGCGTTGCCCACGAGGTTGCGCAGGATGCGCTCCACCCGGCGCGGGTCCACCTCCGCGATGACGGGGTGGTCGGGGACGAGGACCCGGACCGGCACGCCGGCCCGTTCGGCGACGCCGGCCAGCGCGGCCACGGCGCGGCGGGCGATCGCCGAGACGTCCGTCGGCTCCGCGTCCAGCATGGCGAAGCCCGCGTCGAACCGACTGATCTCCAGCAGGTCGGTCAGGAGACTCTCGAACCGGTCCAGCTCCACCTGAAGGAGCTCGGCGCTGCGGGCCACCGCGGGCTCGAACCCGTCGCGCTCGGAGAAGATCAGGTCGGCGGCCATCCGGACCGTGGTCAGCGGCGTGCGCAGCTCGTGCGACACGTCGGAGGTGAACCGCCGCTGCAACCGGGACATCTCCTCGAGCCGGACGATCTGCCGCTGCAGGTTCGCGGCCATTTCGTTGAAGGAGGCGGCGAGCAGCGCGAGGTCGTCCTCGCCCTGCACGGCCATGCGCTGGTCGAGCAGGCCGGTGCTCAGGCGCTGGGCGGTCCGGGCGGCGACACGGACGGGGTTGACCACCAGCCGGGTCACCAGGTTGGCCAGCACCGCCAGGAGCACCACCAGGGCGAGGCCGGTGAGCAGGACGGTGCCCTGCAACTGCCGGGCGATCTCGTCCTGCGTGGTGAGCGGAACGAGGTAATACAGCTCCACCTGGCCGAACCGGGTCGGCACCGGCGAACCGAACACCAGATATTTCACCGGGCCGCCGTCGCCCAGGTCGCCGGTGCGGATCTGCTTGGCCTTCTGCCCGGCGGCGACCTCCCGCTCCAGGTCGGTGCTGATCAGCGGGGAGACGTCCACGCCCCGGGAGGCCACCGGCTCGAACCCACTGATCTGGTCCGCCTTGAACGCGACCACGGCGCCGCCCTGCCGCTCCGGGCCGCCGGCCAGGTAGAGCGCGGTGCTGTTGAGCGTGCCGCGCAGGCCGAAGTCGCCGGGCTGACCGTGCAGGGAGAGCTGCCCGGTGGCGTACTGGACGTCGCTGTCGACCTGCGCCTTGACGTCGCCCACGGTCTTGTCGATGAGGATGTCGGCGCTGCGCTGGGCGACCAGGAAGCCGAAGGCGCCGACCAGCACGCTGGCGGCCAGCAGGGTGATGGTCACCATGCGGAACTGCAACGAGCGGCGCCACGCCTGGCGG
>DASQDS010000172.1:0-6357 GCA_035634075.1 Pilimelia sp.
CCGGTGGCGAGGCTGCCTGTGGAGGGCCGGCCGGTGGCGAGGCTGCCGGTGGAGGGCCGGCCGGAGGGGAGCGCGCCGGTGGGGAGCGCGCCGGTGGGGAGCCGGGTCGTCTGCCGATCGGCGGGCCGGCGTACCGCATAACCGGCCGGCGTCGCCTCGCCCGCCTGGCCGAACTCGTCGGCGAGCGCCCGGCAGCGGCGCCGTCGGAGGCCTGGCCCGCCTGACGGCGGGGGTGGAAGCCAACGCCGCAAAGCGGACGAATGGCAAAAGTCTGGCGATTGTCCGGCGTCGTCGGCCGGCGAAGCCGCGGGTCAGGGCTGCTAAAGATTGACGCCCGTCCGGGTGGTGGGACGCACTCCAGCGCTGCGGGGGTGTACGGTGTCGCCGTCCGGCGCATAACGCTCTGCGCGGAGTGGGACCACCCCGCGTAGTTGGACGGCTGCGTGTGGCGCTTGCCGCCCGCGCGACCCGACGGCTCGGCGGCGCGTTACGTTGGACAACGTGCCGCCCGCCTGTGCGGCACGCACGCAGTCGTGACGTCAGGGAGAGCCGTGCCGAGCACCGCCAAGACCACCCGTCTGGTCATCGTCGAGTCCCCGGCGAAGGCCAAGACGATCTCGGGCTACCTCGGCCCGGGGTACGTCGTGGAGGCGAGCCTCGGCCACGTGCGGGACCTGCCCCGCAACGCCGCCGACGTGCCGGCCAAATACAAGAAGGAGCCCTGGGCCCGCCTCGGGGTGGACGTGGACAACGGTTTCGCCGCCCTCTACGTCGTCTCGCCCGACCGGCGCAACCAGATCACCAAGCTGCGGGCGCTGGTCAAGGACGTGGACGAGGTCTACCTCGCCACGGATGAGGACCGCGAGGGCGAGGCGATCGCCTGGCACCTGGTGGAGACGCTCAAGCCCACGGTGCCGGTCAAGCGGATGGTCTTCCACGAGATCACCAAGCCGGCGATCCAGGCGGCCGTCGCCAACCCGCGGGAGATCGACCGCGGCCTGGTGGACGCGCAGGAGGCCCGGCGCATCCTCGACCGGCTGTACGGCTACGAGGTCTCCCCGGTGCTGTGGAAGAAGGTGATGCCGCGACTGTCCGCCGGGCGGGTGCAGTCGGTGGCCACCCGCATCGTGGTGGAGCGCGAGCGGCAGCGGATGGCGTTCCGCACGGCGGAGTACTGGGACATCCTCGCGACGCTCAACGTCGGCGACCGCGCCGGCGAGGGGCCGCGCACGTTCGCCGCCACGCTGGTCGCCCTGGACGGCGACCGCATCGCCACCGGCAAGGACTTCGAGCCCACGACCGGGCGGGTGAAGCCGGGCGCCGCGGTGGTGCACCTGGACGCCGACGGTGCCCGGGGCCTGGCCGCCCGCCTGGACGGCCGCCCGTTCACCGTGACCCGGGTGGAGGAGAAGCCGTACCGCCGCCGGCCGTACGCGCCGTTCATCACCTCGACGCTCCAGCAGGAGGCGTCCCGCAAGCTGCGGTTCTCGGCGCAGCAGACGATGCGCACGGCCCAGCGGCTGTACGAGAACGGCTACATCACCTACATGCGTACCGACTCGGTGAACCTCTCCGAGACGGCCATCGCCGCGGCCCGCACGCAGGTCGCGGAGCTCTACGGTGACCGGTTCGTGCCGCCGCAGCCGCGCCGCTACACCGGCAAGGTCAAGAACGCCCAGGAGGCGCACGAGGCGATCCGCCCGGCCGGTGACCACTTCCGCACGCCCGGCGAGGTGGCGGGCGAGCTGAGCACGGAGGAGTTCAAGCTCTACGAGCTGATCTGGCGGCGCACCATCGCGTCGCAGATGACCGACGCGGTGGGCTCCTCGGTGTCGGTGCGCATCCGGGCCGTGTCGCTCGCCGGCGAGGAGGCCGACTTCGGCGCCTCCGGCAAGACGATCACCGACCCCGGTTTCCTCAAGGCGTACGTGGAGTCCTCCGACGACGAGGAGGCCGAGGCCGAGGACGCCGAGCGCCGGCTGCCCAACCTCGCCAAGGACCAGCCGCTGACCGCCGACGCGCTGGACGCCGTGGGGCACACCACGCAGCCGCCGTCCCGGTACACGGAGGCGTCGCTGGTCAAGGCGCTGGAGGAGCTGGGCATCGGCCGCCCCTCCACGTACGAGTCGATCATGAGGACGATCCAGGACCGGGGGTACGTCTTCAAGCGCGGCCAGGCGCTCATCCCGTCGTTCACGGCGTTCGCCGTGATCGGCCTGCTCGAGGGCTACTACCCCCGCCTGGTGGACTACGGATTCACCGCCGCGATGGAGAACGAGCTGGACGAGATCGCCGGTGGCGCCTCCGCGGCGGTCGACTTCCTCACCTCGTTCTACTTCGGCAGCGACCTGGGTGGCGACGACTCGGTGGCGCGGGCCGGCGGGTTGAAGAAACTGGTCACGGAAAACCTCGGCGTGATCGACGCGCGCAGCGTCAACTCGATCCCGCTGTTCACCGACGACGCCGGGCGGCACGTCGTCGTCCGGGTCGGCCGGTACGGGCCGTACCTGCAACGCACGGTGCCCGGCGAGGAGCAACCGGCGGCCGGCGGCGAGTCGGCCGGCGGGGAGTTGGCCAGCGGGGAGTCCGACGGCGGGGAGTCCGACGGCGGGGAGCCCGATGGCGGCGAGTCCGACGGCGCGGGCGGCGGCGAAAGCGGTGGTGAGAGCGGCGGCGACGACCGGGTGGGGCTGCCCGAGGGCGTCGCGCCGGACGAGCTGACGCCCGAGAAGGTCGAGGAGCTGTTCCTCGGCGGGGGCGGCGAGCGCAAGCTGGGGGAAAACCCGGAAACGGGCGAGCCGGTGGTGGTCAAGTCCGGCCGCTTCGGCCCGTACATCTCCAGCGGTGACCGCAACGCCTCGCTGCTGCGGACCCAGGCGCCCGACTCGGTCACCCTGACGGAAGCGCTGAGGTTGCTGGCGCTTCCCCGCGTGGTCGGGCTGGCACCCGACGGCGCCGAGGTGCTCGCCGGCGCGGGCCGCTACGGCCCGTACGTCAAGAAGGGCGACGAGTTCCGCTCGCTGGATTCGGAGGACAAGCTCTTCACGGTCAGCCTCGACGAGGCGCTCGCCCTGCTCGCGGCGCCGAAGGCGCGCCAGCGCCGGGCCGCCGCGCCGCCGCTGCGCGAGGTCGGCGTGGACCCGCTCACCGAGAAGCCGATGGTGATCAAGGACGGCCGGTTCGGTCCGTACGTGACCGACGGCGAGTCAAACGCGTCGCTGCGTCGGGGCCAGACGGTGGACGGGCTCACCGTCGCGGAGGCGTCCGAGATGCTGTCGGAGAAGCGCGCCAAGGGGCCCGTGGCACCGAAGAAGAAGGCCACCAAGGCGGTGAAGAAGGCGGCCGACGGCGACGGCGCGCCCGCGAAGAAGGCCACCGCGAAGAAGACCACCGCGAAGAAGACCACCGCGAAGAAGGCGGCCGCCAAGAAGGCGACCCCGGCGAAGAAGGCCGCGCCGAAGAAGACGGCCGCCCGCAAGGCGACGCCCCCCGCGTGAGTGCGACCAGGCGTCAGGGGCCGAGGACGCGGTCGGTGTAGGCGTTGGCGAAGACCCGGTCCGGGTCGAGCTGGTCGCGGACGGCCAGGAAGTCGTCGAAGCGCGGGTACGCCGGCCGGAGTGACCCGGCGTCCCGGTAGTGCAGCTTCCCCCAGTGCGGCCGGCCGCCCAGCTCTGCGCACACCGCCTCGAACGCGCGGAAGTACGGCTCGTACGGGGCTCCCGCGTACTGGTGGATCGCCACGTACGCCGACTCGCGGCCGTACGAGTGGGCGAGCCAGATGTCGTCGGGGGCGGTGAACCGGATCTCCACCGGGAACTGGACCTTGAACGGCAGCCGGTCGACGATCCCGCGCAGCGCCGACAGGGCCGCCGGCAGCGCCGGGCGGGGCAGCCCGTATTCCATCTCGACGAAGCGCACCCGCCGGGGCGTACAGAAGACGTGGTCTGATCGGGCCGTGTAGGCGCGGGCCGTGAGGGCCCGCGCGGACACCGCGCTGATCAGCGGAACGGTGGCCGGCACCGCCCGGCCGAGCCGGCAGAGCTGGGCGAAGACGGTGTTGGCGAGGAACTCGTCGTCGAGCCAGCCGCGCCAGCGCGGCAGCGGCCGGTCGTCGGCCGGCGCCCGGTTGTTGCGCTTGAGCTGCACCCGATCGGTGTACGGGAACCAGTACACCTCGACGTGTTCGTTGCCGGCGATGTGGTCGTCGAGCCCGGCGAGCACGTCGGCGAGGGCGGCGGGAGACTCGCGGGCGTGCAGCACGAAGGCGTCGTCGCAGCGCAGCGTCACCTCGGTGAGCACCCCGAGCGCCCCGAGGCCGATCCGGGCGGCGGCGAAGACGTCCGGCCGCTGGGTGGGGGAGCAGCGCAGCACCTCGCCGGCCGCGGTGACGATCGTCAGCGCGGCGACCAGGGTGGCGAGGCTGCCGTGGCGGGCGCCGGTGCCGTGGGTGCCGGTGGAGATCGCTCCGGCGATGGTCTGCGCGTCGATGTCGCCGAGGTTCGGCAGGGCGAGGCCGTGCGTGGCCAGCGTGTCGTTGAGCGTGTGCAGCGTCATGCCGGCCGGGACGGTGGCGAGCCGGGCGGCCCGGTCGATGGCGACCGGGCCGGTGAGCCGGGAGAGGTCGAGCAGGGCGCCGTCGGGGCGGGCCACGCCGCTGAACGAGTGCCCGGAGCCAACGGCGCGGACCCGCCGGCCGGCCCTGGCGGCGGCCCGAATGTCCGACACGAGCTCGTCGACGGTGGCCGGCCGGCGACCGGCGGTGGGCGTGGCACGCTGGTTGCCGGCCCAGTTCGCCCAGGCCACGCCGCGGGTCGCGGCGACGGGTGGCGCCATCGGGCCTCCTGGTCACCGGGTCGACGAACGCGAGTAGCGTTCACGTCAAGCTGGGGTGAGCGTAGTGAACGGTCCGCTCGTTAACGAGAGTAGGGTCTCCGTTTCTCGGCCGCGGGTGGCTCCACCGACCGCGGCCGAAGCAATACCGAAGGGGAGTGGCGACGAGTGTCGACGCCGTCCGTGACCAGTGGCCCGCTGCGCCGAGTTCCGGTGCAGGGACGCAGTGTCGCCCGTGTGCAGCGCATGCTCGACGCGTGCGCGGAGCTCGTGGACGAGGTGGGCTACGAGGCGCTGAGCACCACCCTGCTCGCTGAGCGGGCCGGCGTGGCGATCGGCTCGGTCTACCAGTTCTTTCCGGACAAACGGGCCATCGTCCAGGCGCTGACGCTGCGCAACATGGAGGCGTACCTCGGCCGGTTGGCCCGCCGGTTCGGCGCGGGCGACCTCGCGCACTGGTGGGACGGGGTGGACGCCGCGATCGACGAGTACATCGACATGCACCGTACGGTGGCCGGTTTCCGGACCCTGCACTTCGGCGACGTGGTGGACCTGCACCTGCTCGACCCGGACCGGGACAACAACGCGGTCATCGCCGCGCAGATCGTCCGGGTGCTGGTGGAGCAGTTCGGGATCGCGGACAGCGCGCGGCTGGGGTTCGCGTTGCAGATCGCCGTCGAGGCCGCCGACGCCCTGACCAAGATGGCCTTCCGGCGGCAGCCCGACGGCGACCAGGCTGTCCTGGCCGAGGCCAAGGCGTTGATCCGGGAGTACCTCCAGCGGCACGTCGACGGCTGACCGCCGGTCAGCCGATGAAGTGCCTGCCCTCGCCCCGGTAGGTCGGCGCCCGGTCCACCACCCCCGCGCCGGTGACCAGGTGCAGCTCGGCCACGTGCTCGCACAGTTCCCCGGCCTTGGCGTGCCGGAACCACACCCGGTCGCCGACGGCCAGCCCGGCCGCGGCCGGGCCGGTCAGCGGCGTCTGCACCTCGCCGGCGCCCTCGGCGGAGAGCAGCCGCAGCCCGGCGGGCAGCCACGGCAGGGGCAGCCGGTCCTTGCCGGCCGGGCCGGAGGCCGTCCAGCCGCCGCCCAGCACGGTGGCGATGCCCGGACCCGGCCGCCGCACGACCGGCAGGGCGAAGAACGCCGCCGGCTCCGGCCGCCACGCCCGGTAGTGGTCGAAGAGCACCGGCCCGTACAGCCCGGACCCGGCGGCCACCTCGGTGACCACCGGGTCCGCCGCGGTCGCCGCGACGCTGCCGGTGCCGCCGCCGTTCACGAACTCGAGGTCGGCGTGCTCGCGGACCGCGGCGACCGCCGCGCTCCGCCGGCGCCGCAGGTCGGTGTACGACCGGCGCTGGATCGTCCGGATCGCCGCCCCGCGCACCGCCCGCCCCTGCGGGTCGTCGCCCAGGCCGGCGATCTGTGCCTCGTACGCCATCAGCCCCACCAGCCGGAACCCCGGGCGGGCCGCGATGCGGGCGGCGAGCGCGCCGGCCGCCGCGGCCGAGTGCACCGGCGAGCGGC
>DASQDS010000173.1:0-1603 GCA_035634075.1 Pilimelia sp.
CGAGGCCCGGCGGGACCGCACCAGGTGCGGTCCCGCCGGGCCTCGTCGCGTCGGTCAGCCCCGGACGAAGGCCAGGGCGCGGTCGATCAGCTCGTAGTGCCCCACCGCCCAGAACACGACGCCGGCCGCCACCAGACCGCCGATGGTGATCGCGGCCGAGCTCACCGGGTGCTGCTTGGCGTGCGCCCAGGCGTCGCGGGCCTTGCGACGGAAGGCCACGAAGAACCGCCGTGCCCACTCGAACTCCGTCGACCAGACCCACAGCCCCACCAGGATCGGCGGGATCGTGAGCGGCCCGGGCAGCACGGTCAGCGCCAGGCCGAGCAGCACGAACAGCAGCCCGACGACGAACACCCCCACCCGGTAGGCGATGCCCAGACCCGGCTTCTGCCGGATCCGGTCGCGCCACGAGCCGGGCTTCACCGGGCGCGGCTTGCCCAGCCCGTCGGTGCAGTCGGCGCACCGGGTGGCGCCGCCGCGGGCGGGCGTGTCCTGGCTCTCGAGCGTGCGGGTCACCGGGGCTCCTGGATCGGCTGGGGTACTGCGGGGGACGGTCAGCGCTGGGCGAGCCCGCGCACGACCTCACTGGGACGCTGCTGCTCACCGGCGTAGGAGCTGACCACCACGATCGCCCCGGTCAGCGCCGGGATGACCCACTGCAGTTGGTCGAGCTTGGCCTGGGCCTCGGCGACCTCGGCCTTGGCCCGCTTGCTCGGCTTGGTGCCCGAGCGCGACGGCGTGCCGCCGGCGTCGGAGACCACCTTACCCAGTGCCCGGCTGTAGGCGGTGACGCCCAGGGCGGCCACGGTCAGCGCGGTCTTGAGCGTGCTCATGGCCGCGACGCCCTGCTGCTCGGCCAGCCGCCTGCGGTTGGCGAGCAGTTGGCCGACGCTCCCGACCAGGTGCGCGCCGATGGCCGCGGCGTTGACCGGCGTCCACCGGTCCCACCCGGCGTTGGCGACCCGGCCGGCGTCCGAGGCGCTGCCGGCCTCACCGGCGGCGGGGTTGAGCGCGACGGCGTTGGCCAGCGTGCCGCCGAACCAGGCGGCGAGTCCGACGTCGTGCAGTGAGCGGGACAGGGTGTTGCGCGCCATTGCTGAGCTCCTCCAGAGAGTGGATCGTGGACTGGAGTCGCTCTACCCCGCTTCCCGCGTTCACACTCGGTCGCGCCCTGCGCGTGCGAGCTCAGGTGCCGTAGCGCAGCGCCGCCCGCCGGCGCGCCTTGGCCGCCTCCTCCTCACGGTCCTTGGGTGGCGCGGTGGTGACCAGTGCGGCCAGCAGCCGCGCGGAGGCCTCGGCGACCTCGGCGACGGCGCGGTCGAACACCTCCGCGTTGGCCTGGGACGGCCGAGCCGTCCCGCTGATCTTGCGCACGTACTGCAGTGCGGCGGCGTGCACCTCCTCGTCGGTGACGGGGGGCTCGAAGTTGGCCAGCGGCCGGATGTTGCGGCACATGCGCCGCAGCGTAGGAGCGGCTGCTGACGAGCGGGAGGCTCAGCCGGCGAGGCCGGCCCGGTCGACCTCCCGGTGCTGGCGGGTGCCCGGTCCGCCGCCGGGCAGCGCCCCCAGCAGGGTGGCCCCCGCGACGGCGGCCGGCGTGAGC
>DASQDS010000174.1:0-7137 GCA_035634075.1 Pilimelia sp.
CGGACACCTCCGGGGACACCGTGAATGCCAGCCGGGCACGGCGTGCCAGCGAGGTGGCCTGGATCGTGACCCTGCGGGCCGCGCCGGCCACGTCCGCCCGCGCCCGGGGGTCCGACTCGCCCGCCCAGCCGACCCGGGTCAGCGCGACCGCCCCGGTCGACGACACGGC
Source organism: Pilimelia sp. (assembly GCA_035634075.1). GTDB lineage: Bacteria > Actinomycetota > Actinomycetes > Mycobacteriales > Micromonosporaceae > DASQDS01. Next base: position 170 of record DASQDS010000174.1, read on the forward strand.
GCTCGATGCCGGCGCCGCCAGCCGCCGCACGACGCCGGGCAGGGCGGCGACGGAGTCCGGGGTGCCGGTGAGGAAGACCCGACCGGCCGGCCCGGGCGCCAGACCGACGGCCGCGATCCCGCCCTCGGCCAGCGTCGTCACCGGCGCACCGGCCACCGCCATCGTGCGCTTGGCCCGCACTCGGCCGCCGGTACGGTCGAGGAAGACGACCGCGCCCGCTGCGTCCGCGACCAGCCGGAACGCCACCCCCGCGGTCGTTGCGAGGCGGCTGACGCGGCCGTCGGGGGTCACCCGCACGAGCCGACCGGCGCCCGCCGCGACCACGCCGTCCCGGACGGGCACGGCCGAACTGACCTCGGTCCGCAGCACGACGGGCGCGGTCATGGTGCCGGTCGCGGCGTCCACGGTGATCAGCCGGCTGCGCAGGTCCGCTGCCGCCGGGTCGTCGACCCGCTCGCCGCCGAGCTGGGTGAGAACCGCCTTCTCGCCCGTGCCGCAGCCCGGGTTGAAGTACGCCAGGGAACTCTGCACGGGAATCTTGGTTACCGCGCGGCTGACCAGATCCACCACGGCGGTGAAACCGCCGCGGTCGAACAGGTCCGCCTTGTTGGTGAAGGTGCGCGGGGCGTACACCACCACGAGCCGCCGGCCGGAGCCGGTGAGGCAGGCATTGCCGATCCACTGATCTGTGTCGAAGCCCGGCTCGGCCAGCGTGGCGACCGTCCGCCAGGTGTAGCCGGTGCGGGCCGTGGCTGCCAGGACGTGGAACCCGTTCCCGTCCCCCGACGTGGTCCACGCCACGTCGCCGGAGGTCCGCCAGTTGGCCGGCAGGAGCCGGGCACGGTCCGCGGGTCGTACCGTGTCGGAATCCGCGCTCTCGGCAGCCGGCTGGCCAGCGGGCGGGGTGGCCCCGCCCCCGGCGGCGACGGGTGCCGCACCAGCCCCGGCGGCCCCGGGCGGGGGTGCCGCCGTGGCCGGGCCGCTGCCGCCGGCCACGGCCAGGACCACCGCGGCCACCGCCGCGGCGAGGAACCGGTGGCTGCCGCGCACAGTGAACGTCATCCGGTGTCTCCGCTCCCCCACGGACCGCCGATTGCGGGCCGGCCCCTCGTGCGGAGAAGCATGCGGCGACACCCCATCACGGGGGTACGGCGCGGCTATCGGGCCGCCATCAGCCGTTCCTGGAGCGCTACGGCCCGGGCCGGATCGATGTCGTCGAGGATCGTCGCGGCCCGGCGCCACGCCGCCTCGGCGGCTCGCACGTTGCCGCCGGCCCGCAGCGCCTCGCCCAGATCGGTCAGGCACTGGGCCAGGTAGCCACGTTCGCCGGCGTCGTCGAGCAGCTCGGCGGCCCGCGCGAAGGAGCCGACCGCGTCGTCGAGGTGACCGAGGCGACGGTGCGCCGTGCCCAGGATCGCCCACGTCACGGCCTGGCCGCGGCGGTCGCCGGCCTCCTGCTGGAGGCGCAGGCCGTGCCGGGCGTGGCGCAGCGCGTCGTGGTGGCGACCGAGTTGGGTGTGGTGCCAGCCTAGCCAGGCGACCGCATTGGCGACGCCGTAGCCGAACCCGGCCGACCGGTACAGCGCCAGCGCGCGGGTCATCTCGGTCAACGCCTCGGCATGGCGGCCCTCCAGGTCCAACGCCCACGCCAGGCCGGCATGGGCACGCGCCCGGCCGGCTTGGTCACCCAGCGCGGTGAACCGGGCCAGGGCGTCACCGAAGTTGTCCACGGCCTCCGCCGACCCGCCCAGCCAACCCAGGGCACCGGCCAGCTCGGCGTGGCTGTACGCCTGGCCGAGGCCGTCGGCGTCGCGGTGGGCGACGTCGAGAGCGAGTTGACCCACGGTGGCCCAGTCCCGCCAGTACCCGAACCGGTCCAGGTACGTGGCCGCCGCCCAGGCGAGCTGCCAGGGTCGCCCGGCCGGGCCGAGGTCCGCGGCGAGCGCGGCCGCCGCGAGCACCGCGGCGTGCTCCCGGCGGAACCAGGCAATCGCCTCGCCGAGGTCAGCCGGCCGCTCGACCGTCACGCCGGGCGCCGGCGGCCCGAGGTCCAGCGGGTCCCGGTACGGGTTCATCAGGCGGTCGGCGGCGGCGGCCGTGTGCAGGTAGTGGTCCACCAGCCGACGCACCGCCGCTAGGCGGTTCGCCTCGTCCCGCTGCGCGTGCGCCAGCTCGCGGGCGTAGGAGCGGAGCAGGTCGTGCATGACGTACCGGTCGGGGGCCCGCTCCCGCAGCAGATTCGCCCGCAGCAGCTCGGCCAGGGCGGGGCGGACGTGGTCCACGGCCACACCGGCCAGGCTCGCCGCCGCGGCGGTGGAGAGGAACTGTCCCACGTGGAGGCCGATCACTGTGAACGTTCGTGCGGCGGCCGCGCTCAGGCAACGGTAGGACCAGGAGAACACCGCGCGCACGTCGGCCAGCGCGTCATCTGCGCTGAGCGCTGGCAGGCTGTCGGCATCTCGGCACAGCTCCTCGGCGAGGGCGGCGAGTGGTGTCCCCGGCCGGACAGCGGCGTACCCGGCGGCGACGGCGAGGGCCAGCGGCAGGCGGGCGCAGCGCGCGACGATCGCGTCGACCGCGGCGGGTTCCTGGGCGACCCGGTCACCGCCGAGCCGCGCGGCCAGCATGTCCCGGCAGTCGGCGTTGCTCAGCAGGCCCACCGGCACGGGGTGGGCACCGTCGACAGCCACCAGGCCGGTGAGGGTCACCCGGCTGGTGACCACGACGAAACAGCCAGGGGTTCCCGGCAGCAACGGCCGGACCTGATCTGCATCGCGGGCGTTGTCGGCGACGATCAGCACCCGACGGTCCGCCAGCACGGTGCGGTAGAGGGCGGCCTGCCCATCCAGGTCGTTCGGCACCCGCTGGTGCGCCACCCCTAGCGCGTCCAGGAAACTCCGCACGGCCTGCCCGGGTGACACCGGCTCACCCGGCCCGAACCCCCGCAGGTCCACATACAACTGGCCGCCTGGGAAACGGTGCCGGTGGCGGTGCGCCCAGTGGACCGCGAGCGCGGTTTTCCCCGCGCCGGCCGTACCCCAGATGGCGACGAGCGGCGTCGATCGCTCGGCCAGGTCGCCCGCCACGAGGCGGTCCAGCACGGCCCGTTCGGCGGCACGCCCGACGAACCCGGGCGGCTCCCTGGGCAGCTGCGCCGGCGCGGGCGCCGGGGCCACTGCCGGACCGGGGTGCCAACCGCCCCGGAGGACGGCCCGGTGCACCTCCCGCAGGGGCTCGCCGGGCTCCGTACCCAGCTCCTCCGCCAGCCTTTCCCGGATACGGGCGAACACACCCAACGCGGCGGCCCCGTTGCCACTGGCGGTGAGCGCCCGCATCTGCGCCGCGACCAGCGACTCCGCCAGCGGATGCCGGTCCGCCAGCTCGGCGAGCGGAGCGAGCACCGCGGCCCCGTTCCCGCCCGCCAGCTCAGCCTCGGCCCACGCCACCGCAGCCGCCACGTATTCCTGCTCCCAGCGGAGCCGGGTGCTGGCGGCCCAGTCGCCGGGCAGGTCCGCCAGCGGCGTGCCGCGCCACAGGGACAGGGCGCGCCGGAGCAGCTCCGCCTGCGAAGGCCCGTCCCCCGCGGCCGCGTGCGCCCGCGCGACCAGGTCCCGGAACGCGAACACGTCGACCTGTCCGGGCGCCACGTCGAGTTGGTAGCCACCGCCGCGGCGGATGATCGGCACCGCGGCGCCGCCGCCGGACCGGCGGATCCGGGCGATGTACGTGTACACGGCCTGGCGCACCCGGGGCGGCGGCTCCATGCCCCACACCCTGTCCACGATGGTCTCACCCCGGACGGGGCGACCCGCGTCCACTGCCAGTGCGGCCAGCACGGCACGCTGCCGCGGCGTGCCGGGGGCCACCGGCACGCCGGCCGCACACACCTCCAGCGCGCCCAACAGTCGGAACTCCATCGGCCCCCGTCCTGGTCCCCGCGACACCCACCTGCACGTCCATCTTCCTGCAAGGTTCCGTCGGCCGCCGTCGGCAATGCTGCGGCCGGACGAGCGGGAGGATCGGATGGTACGGACGACGGCGTCGGGGCAGGACGGTACGGCGGAACCGGTCCCGGCGGTTCGGGTGCTCGGACCGGTGGGCATGCACCGCGAGGGCCGGCTGCTGGCCGTCGGCGGGCCACGCACCCGGCGGATGCTGGCCACCTTGGCGCTGCACGCCGACCGGCCGGTCCCGGTGCCGGTGCTGGTGGAGTCCGCGTGGGGCGCCCACCCGCCGCGCACCTGGCGGGAGCAGGTGCACAACTGCGTGGTGCGGTTACGCCGGATGTTGTCCGGCACCGCCGACGACGTTCGCCTGGAGCGGGTCGGCGCCGGTTACCGGCTGGAGATCGAGGTGGCGCGGGTGGACGCGCACGCGTTCACCGACGACGTGGCCCGGGCCCGGCGGTCAGCCACCGCGGGCGATGTCGCGGGTGCGGCCGCGGCGATCCGGATTGGCCTGGGCCGCTGGTACGGCGACGCGCTGGGCGGTGACGCGGACGGGGCACTCGCGACGGCGGCCGCCGGCCTGGACGAACTGCGGCTGGCGGCGTTCGAGGACCTGTTCGGGCACGAGCTTGCCCTGGGCAACGGCACCTCCGTGCTCACCGAGATCACCGACCTGGCCGCCCGGCACCCGCTCCGCGAGAAGCTGGTGTTGCAGGCGATGACGGCGCTGCGCGGCGCCGGCCGGTCGGCGGAGGCGTTGCAAACCTTCCGCGACCACCGGCGGCGCATGGTGCACGAACTGGGCCTCGAACCGGAGCGGGCGCTGCGCGACCTGGAGGTGGACATCCTTCGAGGGACGGGCGCCAACGGACCCGCCGGGCCCGGCGAACACCTGGCCGCCGACGACCGCGCAGGCCTTGCGGCGCTGCTCGCCGACCTGGCGTCGCTGGCGGCCGAAGCCGCGCGGCTGCTGCGGGCGACCACCGCCGGATGAGGTGCCGCCCGTCCGCCCCCCCGGCCGGGACGGCGCAGCGGGCGGCGCCTGGCTAGGGTGGCGCAATGGCCGTCCCCGAGTTCCTGAACCCGCTGGTGCTGCCGACCGAGATCCGCCCCGCCGAGCGCGTCGGCCAGGTGGACCTGTACCTGCCCGACGCCGCCCCGCCGCGGCCGGCCGTGGTGTTCGTCCACGGTGGTCCGTTCCCGGCGGCCGTGCAGCCGACGCCCCGGGGCTGGCCGGTGTATCAGGCGTACGGCTCGGCGGTGGCGGCGCGCGGGGCTGTGGGGGTGACGGTGGACCACCGGCTGCACGACCCGGCCGACTACCCCCGCGCGGCCGACGACGTCGCGGCGGCCGTCGAGGTGGTGCGGAAGGACGCGCGGGTGGACGCCGGGCGGGTCGCGCTGTGGTTCTTCTCCGGCAGCGCGCTGCTCATGTCCGACTGGTTGCGTGACCCGCCCGGCTGGCTGCGCTGCGTGGCGGCGAATTACCCGATGCTGGCGCCGACGCCAGGGATGACCGTCGATCCGCGCTTCCGGCCGACCGAGGCCGTCGCCGCCGCCGACCCCCCGCCGCTGGTGGTGACCCGGGTCGGCCGGGAGAGTCCGTCGATCGCGGCCACGGTCGACGCCTTCCTGACCGCCGCCGCCGGACCGGGCCGGGCGCCGGTCGACGTCATCGACGTGCCGACCGGCCGGCACGGCTTCGACGTCCTCGATCCCGGCGACGAGTCGCGCGCCGCGGTCAACCGGGCGCTGGACGCGGTGCTGGCCACCCTGCGCTGAGCCGTTCCCCCGCCGGTCCCGGCCTGAACCGCTTGCCTTGCCCGCGGGTCCGGCGTCGCGGTGCCCGAAGTCGGTGCTGCTCAGGGGGCGGTTGCGGGCCGGGTCCCCGCGGTGAACCGGTGGGATCCGTGGGCCGCGGCCCACGGATCCCATCCGGCGTCAGGGGCGGCCGGACCCGCTGCGGGAGGCTCGGCCCCGGGTGGGCAGGACGCTGGCGGCCACGGCCAGGACCAGGCAGGCCGCGACCACGCCGCCGATCGTCGGCCACGGGATCACCAGGTCCACCGGCGCCCCGACCTGCTCGCTGAGCCCCGTCCGGACGCTCACCAGCGCGACGAACGCCACCGCGCCGCCGAGGACGGCGCCGACCGCCACCACGATCGCCGCTTCCGCCGCCGCCACCCACGCCACCTGGCGGCCGGTGGCGCCGGCCAGCCGCAGGACGCGGAAGTCCCCGCGCCGCTGGACGCCCGCGATCAGCAGAATGTTGGCGACCGCCAGCATGCCGTAGCCGGCGGACACGCCGATCAGCAGCAGGGTGAAGACCCAGACCAGGCGGTCCTCGGTCGCGTCCACCTCCGCCGCGTAGGTGCCGACGTCGATGACCCGGGCGCCCGCCCCGGCCGGAAGCGCGTCGGGCCCATCGGCGGTCGGGGCCGCGGCGGTCAGGATGGCGGCCGTCAGGGCCGACGGGTCGCGGGCGCGCACGACCGCCCGGGGCAGCAGCAGCCCGGCCGGCACCGCCCTGTCCGCGACGACGGCCACGACGCGCAGGTCGGCGGACTCACCGTCGGCGAAGGTGACCGCCAGCGTGCCACCGACGCTCCGGCCGAGCCGCCCGGCCACCGCCTCGGTCAGCACGGCCGTGCCCGCGCCGCGCAGGTCGGCCAGCGTCCCGGCGCGCACGTCGAGGCGGTTGCGGGCCGCCGCGAAGGCCGCGGGGTCGACACCGAGGGCGGCCAACGGCTCCCCGTCGGGGGCGTGGACCGTGGTCGGCAGCAGCGCCGCACCGCGGGTCGCCGCCACGACGGCGTCGGTGAGGCCGGGGGTGCCGTCCGGCGCCACCACCGCGGCGGCGTCGATCGCCGCCGACCGCCCGGCGGCGTACGCGCTGGTCGAGGTCTGCACGAGGCCGGCCGTCAGCACCGCGAAGCTGACCGTGAGCAGGACCGGGGCGGCCGCGCCGGCGACCCGGCGGGCGGCCGCGCGGACGCCCTCCCGCACCAGCATTCCGGTGGC
>DASQDS010000175.1:0-1584 GCA_035634075.1 Pilimelia sp.
GGGGCGCCCGGACGATCCCGTACCGGTGGAACAGAGTCGTCGCCACCGACGGCAGGTCCACCAGCAGCGCGGCCGGTTCCGTCCCGCCGGGCACCGCCACCACCGTGCCGGCGACCCGCACGTCCACCTCACCCTGGACCAGCGGGAGCCGGGTCCGGTCGCCGACCGCCAGCCGCAGGGCGGACAGCGCCTGTGGGGTGGCGACGACGGGCACCGGGCCGGCCGCCGGCCGCGGCGCGACAACCACCCCCAGCTCCACGCTGAGCGCGCGCGCGGTCATCTCCGACGTCCCGTGCGCCATCGTCAGCCCGGCGTCGGTGAGCTGCGCCTTCGCCGGTTCCCCGAGCCGGTCCCGGCCCTGCCACGGGCCCGCCCCGGCCAGGTCGACGGGGGCGCCGTCGACCCGCAGATCGGTCAGCTGCCAGTCGACGGCCACGCCGGGCGGCGCCGACGTGGCGACGAGGAACCCGGCGACGCGGGCGGTCGCCGGGAAGGTGGGCACGTCCACCGCGAAGCGCAGCGGGCCCGCGTTGTCGCTGGCCCCCAGCGGCACCGCCTGGTACCCGCCGCCGGGCAGCCCGAACACCACCTGCGTACGGACCTGCGGGATGGTCAGCACCTGGCGGGTCCGGGTGGTGACCACCCCGGTGAGCCGGCGGGCGCCGCGGGGCAGGTCCACCATGGCCGCGCCGACCCTGGCCCGGGTCAGCGCGGTGAACGGCGCCTGGGCCGCGCCGCCGGCCAGGTCGCCGCGGAGCCGCACCACCCCGTCCGCCGCGCCGGCGTCCAGCGCCACGACCGAGGCGGGCTGCTCCTGTGGGCCCAGCCGGGGGCTGTCCCGCCACACCGGTAGGGCGGCGGCGACGCCGGGCACGTCCGCGAGCTGCGCCGGCCGGTCCGCGGGCGCGTACCGGCTGGCCTCGACGATCCGCAGGTCGGCGCCGACGCGGTGGTCCGCCTGGTCGGCGATCGAGCGCCCGGCCGTGGCCACGAGGCACCAGGCGAGGGTGCTGACCCCCACGGCCAGCGCGACGAGCAGGACCGGGCCGCCCTGCGGGCGGCGGCCGGCCTGCCACATGCCGAGCATGGCGGCCGGCCAGGACCGGCGGTCGACGTGGCGTTCGGCGAGGCGGGTCAGCGGCGGCAGCAGCCGCAGCGCCAGCACGGCGCCGGCGGCCACGCCGAGGGTGGGCGCCGCGGCCAGCAGGGGGTCGATGCCCACCCCGCCACCGAGGCGGGCGCCGGCCAGCGGCGACGAGTACTGGCGCAGCTGGTACCAGCCCAACAGGGCCACGCCGACCAGCGCCAGGTCCAGGCCGGCGCGCTGGGCCGCGGCCCACTTCGGACGGCGCGACCGCGCGCCCAGCTCGGCCACGTAGGTCCCGCCGCGGCGCAGGGCGGGCGTGAGCACCGCGAGCACGCACCCGCCCGCCGCGACGGCGGCGACCAGCCAGGTCAGCGCGTCCAGCCGGGCGCCGACCTGGACGCCGGTGCCGGCCAGTGGCGGCAGCCGGTCGGCGTAGCGCAGGGCCGCGGCCGCCAGCAGCGGCGCCACTGCCACGGCCGGCAGCACGACCAGCGCCG
>DASQDS010000176.1:0-30952 GCA_035634075.1 Pilimelia sp.
GGGGCGACCCCACCGACGACGGCACAGCCGACCACCCCCGGGCCTCGCCCGACCAGCGCCGGGCCGACGCCGACGCGCACCGCCGCGCCGCCGACGAGTGGCACGCCTGTGGCGCGTTTCGGGCAGCTGCGTGTCTGTGGCACGCGGATGTGTGCGAGCAACGGTTCGCAGGTGCAGTTGCGTGGTGTGAGCAGCATGTGGCTGAACTGGGAGAGCCGGGGTTACGCGGAGAACCTGTCCGCGTTGACCTGGATGCGGGACAACTGGGGGCTGACCGTGATCCGCGCCGCGATGGGTGTGGAGCCGGCGGGTGCGTACCTCAGTGACCCGGCGCGGGCCCGCGGGCAGGTGGAGCGGATCATCAACAACGCGGTCGCGGCGGGTGTGTACGTGATCGTGGACTGGCACGCGCACGAGGCGCAGAACAACCAGTCGCAGGCGGTGGCGTTCTTCGGTGACCTGGCTCGTCGTTACGGGCACCTGCCGAACGTGATCTGGGAGACGTTCAACGAGCCGCTGCAGGTGAGCTGGACCGGTGTCATCAAGCCGTACCACCAGGCCGTGGTCTCGGCGATCCGCGCGGCGGACCCGGACAACATCGTCATCCTGGGCACCGGCACCTGGTCGCAGGCCGTGGACCAGGCGGCGGCCAGCCCGCTGGCCGGTTCGAACCTGATGTACACGCTGCACTTCTACTCCTGCTCGCACACCGCGTGGCTGCGGGACAGGGGCGACGCCGCGATCCGCTCCGGCCTCGCGCTGTTCGTCACGGAGTGGGGCGCGTCGCACGCCGACGGCGGTCTCGACGGCCGGGTCTGCGCGCCCGAGGGGCAGACGTGGATCAACTGGATGCGCACCAACGGCATCTCGTGGACGGCGTGGAAGCTGTCCACCGGCACCGACAGCACCAACCTGCTGGCCAACGGCGCGCCGGTGAACGGCGGTTGGAACAACTTCCTGCACGGCCACGCCTCGCTGGTCGTCGCCGGCATCCGCGGCTGACACCGCAGCCAGCACCGCACCATCGACACGAGCGACGCCCGGGCCCCCGATCGCGGGGACCCGGGCGTCGCCCGTTCGTGCGGCGGTCAGCCGCGCCGTTCGCCCTCGACGCCGGGGGGGTCGGCCAGCACCACGGCGAGCTTGTCCAGGCACTGGTCCAGCCCGGCCCGGGACATGTCGCGCGCCTGCTGCGTCGGGTAGCCGGACTCGGTGACGCTCAGGTCGGTGCCACCGTCGGCCGTGGCCGTGAAGGTCACCACGTGCGGCACCGCGTCGGGTACGCCGGGCGGGATGCCCGCGTCGGCGGGGCTGATCGTCGCACCCGTCGGGTCGGCGAACCGCAGGACGTACTCCAGCCGGGCCGTCGGCTCGACGACGCTGTAGCTCCAGGTGTTGTAGGTCTCGCCGCCGCCGTACTCCTGCGGCGCCCGCATGGCGAGCAGGCTGACGCCGCCGGCGCGCACGTCCAGCCGCGCCAGCGGGCAGGTGAACCCCGCCGGCCCCCACCACCGGCTGACCAGCTCGGGCGTCGTCCAGGCCGCCCACACGGCCTCGACCGGCACGGGATAGGTGCGGCGCGCGACGACGTCGAAGGTCTGCGGGGTGCTGGCTGACATGCCCGTCACCCTATCCCGGCACAGTCGCGCCTCAGGCGAGGCGGAACGTCCACTGCTGGTTGGCTGCGCCGGTCTCGCGGTACTGCACGATCGCCGCGCCGTCCGTGGCGGCCCCGCCGCCGACGTCCAGCGCCCGCCCGCTGCGGCGGTTGACCACCGTGAAGCGGCCGGCGGCGCCGGCCACCGGCCGCAGCTGCCACTGCTGGCTGGTGCGGCCGTCGGCGGCCGACTGGACGACCGCGGCGTTGTCGGCCGTGGAGCCGCCCGCCACGTCGAGCGCCTTGCCGCTGCGCGCGCAGGTGATCGTGTGGTAGCCGTCGCCGGTGGACTGGAACGCCCAGCGCTGATTGGTGCCGCCCGTGTCGCGCCACTGCACGACCGGGGCGCCGTCGGCCGAGGACCCGCCGGTGACGTCGGCCACCTTGCCGCTGTTGGCGTTGCTGATGGCATAGGTGCGGGCCGGCTCGACGGTGTACCGCACCGTGTCGACGTCGAGGTAGCCGGTGTTGGCCGGGTTGTAGGTGAAGATGCCGACCCGATCGCCCCGGTACCCGCCCCAGGTGAGCTGGTAGGTGCCGCCGAACTCGGTGAAGGCGGTGCCGTCCAGGCTGTAGGAGAACCGGCTCACCCCGTTGACGTCCCACCCGGACCGCAGCCACAGGGCCGACTGGGTGACCCGGGCACCGTACGACAGCCGGCCGTTGACGTTGAGGGTGATGGTGGTGACGCCGGCGGACCGGGAGACCCCGAGCCCGGCGTACGTGGCGGCATAGTGGCAGAGCCCGGCGTGCTGGCCGTCGGCCAGCCCGGCGAGGTCCACCTTGACGGTGACCGTGGTGCGCACCGTGCGCAGCGTGCGCTGGGTGAGCGTGTTGCCGGCCTTGGTGATGACGTTGGTTGCCAGCGGCGCGAAGGCGCGCAGCCGGAGGAAGCCGGGCCGTTCGGTCAGCGACCACAGCGCGGCGCGCGGCTGGTAGTGCCACTCCCACTGCGGCTTGAGCGTGCCGGTGGTGAAGTCGTCGCCGGTGACCACGCCGGGCAGCGCGTCCAGCGGCAGGCCCCCGCCGCCGGTCGGCACCCGCCCCTCCCACACCATCGTGCCGATGCCGTCGGCGCCGACTGCGCCGATGACCGGCCACCCGGCCACCCAGGTGACCGGCAGCAGCGACAGCACCCGCCCCTCCCAGTGGCCGCCGGTGCCGGGGTGGGTCACCCAGTACCAGGCGCCGCCGGGCGTCTGGACGAGGCCGCCCTGGTTGGGTTCCCGGTCGGCGGACTTGTTCACGTGCTGGAGCTGGCGGGTCTCGTACGGGCCGTAGAGGCTGCGGCCGCGGTGCATCATCACCACGCGGCCCTCGGATTTCGTCTCGCTGTACAGGTGGTAGTAGTAGCCGTTGATCCGGTAGAGCTTGTTCGCCTCGCTGCCGCTGGACTGGTGGATGACGGTGTCCGACGACTGGATGAGCGACCTGCCGTCGGCCGCCAGCCGGAACAGGTGCACCCGGTAGCCGTCGGCGAAGTTGGTGGTCACCAGGTACGGCTGGCCGTCGTCGTCCCAGAACGGGCACACGTCGTTCCACCCGCTGACGCGCCACAGCGCGTGCACCGGCTCCCACGGTCCGGCCGGGTTCGTGGCCGTGGTCATGAAGAAGCCCTCGTCCGGGGTGTTGAAGTAGACCCAGTACCGGCCCGCGTGGTGCCGGATCGCGCCGGCCCAGACGCCCCGGCCGTAGCGGTTCATCTGGGTCCAGTCCAGCGCCGGGCCGATGCGGGTGAGGTCGGTGACGGCGTTGCCGACGGTCCGCCAGTTGACCAGGTCGGTGGAGTGCAGCACGGCCATCCCGGGCGCGTACCCGAACGTGCTGGTGATGCCGTAGTAGTCGGTGCCGACCCGGATGCAGTCCCAGTCGCTGAGGTCCGCCGGGATGATCGGGTTCACGTACGTCCCGTTGCCCTGGTCGCCCCAGCTCCCGGCGGGTGGCGCCGCCGCCCGGGCCGGGTCGGGCGCCAGCACGGGGAGGACGGCGCCGCTGGCGCCGGCGGCGGCCAGCAGGCCCAGCTGCCGGCGGTTGAGGGGCGGGCCGGAGAGGTTCATGGGCGGTCCCTTCGGGTGCCGCGGGTGGCCGCTCAGCCGGGGACGAGCTGCCAGTGCTGGTTGGTGGCGTTGCCGTCGGTGTACTGGATGACCGCGGCACCGTCGGCCGCGGAGCCGCCGGTGACGTCGGCGACCTTGCCGCTGTTGCGGTTGACCAGCTTGCGGTAGCCGCCGCCGGCGTCGACGAGCTGCCAGTGCTGGTTCGTCCCGCCCGTGTCGCGGTACTGGACGACGGCCGCGCCGTTGGCCGTGGACCGGCCGGTGACGTCGGCGACCTTGCCGCTGGCACGGTTGACCAGCTTCGTGTAGCCGCCGCCGGCGTCCACGAGCTGCCACTGCTGGCCGGCGCCGCCGGTGTCGGTGCTCTGCACGAGGGCGGCGCTGTCCGCGGTGGACGAACCGGTCACCGCGAGCACCTTGCCGCTGCGGCGGTTGACGAGCCGGACGTAGCCGGTGGGTGGCGCGCCGCCCTCGCGGACCGGCCGGCCGGCGATGCCGCCGCAGTCCAGCTCGTTGATCACGGCGCCGCCGCCGCCGACCGCGGCGGTCGCCTCCAGCCGGACGAAGCGGGCGCGGACCGCGCCGAAGCGGGCGTACTTCAGCGCCTTGCCGCCGGCCCAGGTGCCGGTGGTGGCCGGCGTGAACGTCGTGCCGTCCAGGCTGGTGAGGACCCGGTAGCCGGTGACGTTGCCGGTGGTGATCACCGTGCCGCTCGCGTCCTTGTCCTGCCGGGGCAGGTAGGTGACCGTGTCGATGTTGGTGTGCACCGCGCCGAGATCCATGGTCACCGACTGCGGCAGCGGGCCGGCCGACTGCCACCACGACTCCACGGCCACCCCGTGCGCCCAGTCCACCCAGCCGTCGATCGCGTTCGCCGCGACGCCGCTGCTGGCGTACGCGGACACCGGGGCGACCGGGTACAGCAGGGCGTCCGGCTGCGCCGGCAGCGGGGGCCGGGCGGCGTTCGGCGACCACATCGGGCCGACCGCCCGCAGGGTGGCGACGATGTTGGCGTCCAGCAGCCCGCGGTTGTTGGGCGGGCAGTTCAGCAGGAACGAGCAGTACCGCTGCTCGAGGGTCCTGATGTGGTCGACGATGTTGGCCGGCGTGCGGGTCGCGGTGTCCGCCGTGGACCCGCGCGACGAGCCCGCCGGGTGCCAGAACCAGCCCGTGTTGACGACGTTCTGCCCCTGGCAGGACGCGTAGGTGTTGCCGGGCGGCGCCCAGATGCCCTTGGGCTCCTCGAAGTAGATCGCGTCCTCCTCCCACGGCTCCGTCTGCCCGTTGTGGTCGATGATCAGGCAGTCCGGCTGCATGGCCTTCACGTGCGCCCGGATCTCCGCGTACGGCATCTCGCGGTGGCCCATCTGCCAGGCCCAGCCGTCGATGATGAGCAGGGGGATGGCGCCGTACGTGCCGCCGAGGAGCTCGCTGAGCTGGGCCTTGGTGAAGTCGATGTCGGCCCGGGTCACGTTGCCCCTGGAGATCGCCTGGGTGCGGTCCCAGATCGAGAAATAGAAGCAGGGCGTCAGGCCCTCGGCCCGGAACGCGTCGACGTACCGGCGCACGACGTCCTGCCGGTGGGAGCTGCTCATGACGTTGTGCGCGGTGGTCCGGGTGGGCCAGAGGCAGAAGCCGTCGTGGTGCTTGGTGGTCAACGCGGCCCAGCTCATGCCGGCGGCCCGCGCGGTGGCCGCCCACTGCGCGCAGTCGAGCGCCGTGGGGTTGAACAACCGTGGATCCAGGCCGCCGGTCGCCCATTCCTCGTCGCTGAAGGTCGCCATGTTGAAGTGGATGAACATGCCGAACCGCATTTCGACGAACGCGGCCTGCTGCGGGTAGAGATTCCCGCCCGGAGCCGCCCCGGCGGGCCCGGCCGGCCAGCCCACGGGGCCCGCCAGGGCGGCGGCCCCGGCCGTCACGGCCACACCTTTGATCAGGTCACGGCGGGGGAGTCGGGCCGGCGGTCGCTGCTCCACGGGTACGCCTCCAGCTCGCCCTGGCGCGCCGTGCGGGCGGCGCCGGCATTTGATCCAATCCGCATTGATCTAATCCGGGTTGATCCAGATAGGATCGCTTAATGTGCCCGAAACATATGGCCGACGGCCAATGCCGTCAAGGGGCCGGGTGTCAATCTGCCCGGATAGCGCGTAAGCCATTGACGTCCATAAACGCATGGTGTTTCAATTCGGCAGCCCGGACCACGGCGGCCGGAAGGACGGCAGGCAGATGGTTAGCAGAGACGTACCCGGCGAACCCCCCGGCGTCGATCGCCGCACCGTGCTGGCCGGGGCGGCGGGGGTGGCCGCTGGCATCGCCGCCGAGGCCGCACTGCGGCCCGGCGGTGCGACCGCCGCCCCGGCGGTCTCGGTCATCGGCCGGCGGGTGGTCTACAACCTGAACGTGGACTGGCGATTCAGCCAGCAGAACGTCGCCGGCGCCGAGGCCATCTCGTTCAACGACGCCGGCTGGTCGACCGTGAGCGTGCCGCACACGTTCAACGACGTCGACTCGTTCGACGAATGGATCACGTCGTCGGGCGAGCACCACGTCGCCCGGCAGGTCGTCTGGTACCGCAAGCGCTTCACGCTGCCGGCCGACCTCGCCGACCGCAAGATCTTCATCGAATGCGAGGGAGTCCGCCAGGCCGCGACGGTGTACGTCAACGGCGCCCAGGTGGGGCTCTACGAGGGCGGCGTCGTGCCGTTCGGGTTCGACATCACCAGCCGGGTCAGGTTCGGCGCGGAGAACGTCCTGGCGATCCGGGCGGACAACTCCGCCAGCTACCCGGAACAGGCCACCGGCACCGTCTTCCAGTGGGACTCCCGCGACTTCAACCCGAACTTCGGCGGCCTGACCCGCAACCTCCGGCTGATCGCCGCCCCCCGGACGTACTTCACGCTGCCGCTCTACAACGGCCTGCGGACGACCGGCACCTACGTCTACCCGACCAGCGTCAACGTCGCCGGCCAGACCGCGACGATCAACGTCGAGGCACAGGTCCGCAACGAGCAGAGCACCGCCCGCACCGTCACGGTCTCGGCCAACGTGCTGCAGCCGGACGGCCAGCTCCGGGCGACCATCCCCGGCGCCCCGGTCACGATCGCGGCGGGGCAGACCCAGGTCGTCCGGCTGTCCGGCCGGATCAGCCAGCTCAGCTTCTGGCAGCCCGGCCGGCCGGCGCTGTACACGGTGGAGATGGTGCTCACCGAGGCCGGCGCGGTGCAGGACGTCGTCGGCATCGTCACGGGCTTCCGCAAGGCGGAGTTCCGGGGTGGGGCCGCCGCGGGCGGTGTGTACATCAACGACAGATACACCTACCTCACCGGGTACGCGCAGCGCTCGCCCAACGAGTGGGCCCTCGTCGGCGGCGCCGTGCCCGACTGGCTGCGCGACTACGACGGCCAGCTCGTCCGCGACAGCAACGCCAACCTGATCCGGTGGATGCACATCGCGGCGCAGCCAGCCTGCATCCGGATGACCGACCGGTACGGCATCGTGTCGGTCCAGCCGGCGGGGGACAAGGAGAAGGACACCACCGGTCGGCAGTGGGACCAGCGGGTCGAGGCGATGCGGGACACCATCATCTACTTCCGCAACAGCCCCAGCATCCTGTTCTGGGAGGCGGGCAACAACTGGATCACCGCGGCACACATGCAGCAGATGCGCCAGCTCCGGGTGACCTGGGACCCGCACGGCATGCGGGTGATGGGCTGCCGCGCCATCTCGGACGACCCGGGGTACGGCGGCACGGCGACCGTCGACCAGGCGGAGTACACCGGCACGATGCTGAACCGGCACTACAGCGACTACGCCCGGGACCGGCACCCGATCATCGAGTCCGAGTACACCCGCGACGAGGCCCCCCGCCGGGTGTGGGACAACTCCTCGCCGCCCGACTTCGGCTACCGGACCGGTCCCGAGGCCACCTGGCACTGGAACTCCGAGGAGTTCGCCGGCCCGGTGGCGGCCAGCACCCGGTACGAGTTCTGGAGCCAGCGGATCCAGGGGCCGGGCAACCGGCGGTACGCCGGCTCGGCGGCGCTGATCTGGTCGGACTCGAACCAGCACGGCCGGCAGTACGGCTGCGAGACGTCCCGGCTGTCCGGCCGGGTGGACGCCGTCCGCCTGCCCAAGGAGTCGTACTTCACCCACCGGGTGATGCAGAGCAGCCGCCCGGACATCCACCTGATCGGGCACTGGACCTACCCGGCGGGCACGACCAAGACGATGTACGTCATGGCGGCGAACGTCGCCCGGGTGGCGCTGTTCGTCAACGGTGCCCAGGTGGCCACGTCCACCAGCCCGAGCTACGACTTCCTGTACACGTTCCCGGGCATCGCCTGGCGGGCCGGGACCATCGCCGCCGTCGGCTACGACGCCGGCGGCGCGGCGGTCGTGCGGCAGGAGAAGCAGACGGCCGGGGCCGCCACCGCGCTCCGGCTGACCGCCCGCACCGCCCCCGGCGGCCTGCGCGCCGACGGGTCCGACGTGTTCTTCGTCGACATCGAGGTGGTCGACGCGCAGGGCCGGCGACTTCCCACCGACCAGGCGCGGGTGGACTTCACCGTCAGCGGGCCGGCCGTGCTGCTCGGCGGGTACAACCCCGGCAAGCAGTACAGCGTCTTCAAGCCCTCGGTGGACACCGAGTGCGGCATCAACCGGATCTTCGTCCGGGCGACCAGGACGGCCGGGACGATCACCGTGCGGGCCACCCGGGCCGGGCTGACGGCCGGCGCGGTGACCGTCACCTCGTCGGCCGTGTCCCTGGTCGGCGGGCTCACCACCCGGCCGCCGGACGGCTACTGACGCGCCCGCCCGGGCCCCGCGCCCGGCCGTCGTGGCCGGTGATCGGCGCTGGTGGGCGGTTTCGGCCGGATCGGTGTCGGCCGCCCGGTGACCCCGGCACGACCGGGGATGCGACAGCGTTCGCGGGGCCCGGCCGATTTCCCTGCCGGCGGCGCGGCCGGCGCCGATGAGCGCATCGTGACGGCGCCCAGCTTGTCCCAGGCCGACCGCCGGCAACCCCGGCGTGGCCTCCCGCGGCGTGTCCGCCGGCTGCCCGTGCCGGTGGCGCTGGTGGCGCTCGCGCTGGCCGCGGCGACCGGCGTCACGTCGGCGGGCGCGGCGTTCACCGCCGCGGTGAACAGCACCGGCAACAGCGTGGCCGCCGCGGCGTCGTTCCCGAACTACCCCACCTCCGTCGGCACCAGCCAGTGGGCGTACCACCGGCTGGAGCAGGCGCCGTCCTCGGCGGGCACGCTCGCCGTCGCCGACACGTCCACCAGCGCCCGGCCGGGCACGCTCCAGGGCCCCACCAACGGCCCGTCCACGCGGTACGACCTGGACGAGACCACCGGGCCGGCCGCCGACTCCTCCGGCGCCGCCAACCGCGGGACGCTGGGCAGCGGCGCCACCTGGAACGCCGCCGGCGGGCGCACGGCCGGCGCCGTCAACCTCGACGGCACCACCAACGGGTACGTGGAGGCGATCGGGTCGGCGGTGAAGACCGACGCCAGCTTCACGGTGTCGGCCTGGGTCTACCTCACCGGGGCGGCCCTGCCTGTGGCCAGCGGCGCGGTCCTCTCGCAGGACGGCGTGCTGGGCGGCGGCACGGTCGGCGGCTTCGAGCTCATGTACCACTCCGGCAAGAAGTGGAAGATGTACTTCCCCCAGACCTACGCCAGCAACCCGGCGTTCAACGAGGCGGTCTCGGTCGCCGACGCCGTCCCGCAGACCTGGACCCACGTGGTCGGCGTCTACGATTCGGCCGCCGCCGCGGGCTCGCAGATCAAGCTCTATGTGAACGCCGGCACGCCGACCACCGCCGGGCGCGTCACTCCGTGGAACGCCACCGGGGCGCTGCAGGTCGGCCGGGCGCGCTACAACAGCGGGTACACAGATGCCTTCCCCGGCCGGGTCGACGACGTGCGGACGTTCCGGCGGGCGCTGTCCGCGGCGGAGGTCAGCGCGCTGTACGGCGGCGACGCCGCGCTGGCCTGGAACTTCGACGAGGGCGTCGAGAGCGTCGTCACCGACTACTCCGGCGCCGGCCGGGCCGGCACGCGCGGCTCGGCGGCCACCTGGTCGGGCACCGCCAATGCGCGCGCGGGCAACGCCGTGACATTCGCCAACGACGCGACCAACGGGTACGTGGAGGGCGCCGCCGCGGTGCAGACGAATGCGAGCTTTTCCGTCGCCGCCTGGGTCTACCTGGACCCGGCCGGGGCCACCGGCTCGTCCCGCACGGCGGTCAGCCAGTGGGGTGGCACCGTCGCCGGCTTCTTCCTCCAGTACCGGCCGGCCACCACAAAATGGGTGATGACGATGCCCCGGGGCGACGCCACCAACCTCGGCAGCGACACGCTCTCGGCGCTGGCCAACGCCACCACCGGCTCCTGGGTGCACCTCGTCGGGATCTACAACGACGAGGCCAACACCATCGGCCTCTACATCAACGGCGTCACCCAGAACACCATCCCGCGCCTCGACACCCACGAGTGGGACGCCAACCTCAGCACGCAGGTCGGCCGGGGGCGGTGGACCACCGCCGGAGACCCGTTCTACGGCCGGATCGACGGCGTCCGGCTCTACCAGCGCGCGCTCACCCAGGCCGAGGTCACCAGCCTCTACACCGACGCGGAACCGCAACTCGTCAGCATGACGGCCGGGCTGCCCGGGGCGTTGCAGGGGCCGCAGAAGGGCCTGCAGGCCACCACCGCGGTCGCCTTCGCCGGCGCCACCAACGGCTACAACAACGCCCAGGTCGCCTCGCCCGGCCCGACGCCGTTCACCATCGAGTGCTGGGTCAAGACGACCAGCACCACCGGCGGCCAGCTGATGGCCTTCACCGCGGAGCGCACCGGGATCGTGAACGCGGGCCGGGACCGGATGTTGTACGTGGACAGCGGCAACCGGGTGACGTTCGGCACCTATGTGGGGTCGGCCGTGACGGTCCGCAGCACCGGCACCGTCAACGACGGGGCCTGGCACCACGTGGCGGCCAGCGTCGGCTCCGCCGGCCTCAGGCTCTACGTGGACGGCCTGCTGGTCGACGACGATCCCACCACGACAACCAGCGCCTTCGCCGGGTACTGGCGGTTCGGCGGCGGCCGGATCGGCGGCCCGCACTGGCCGAGCGCCCCGGCCACCGAGAACCTCACCGGCATGCTGGACGAGGTCTCGATCTACCCGACCCAGCTCTCCGACCAGCAGATCGCCTGGAACTACTACTCGAACTACTGAGTCTTCCTAACCGGAACGCCGCCCGGCATGCTTGGTCGGCGGGCACGGGCAGGGGGAGCGGATGGTCGACGACGGGGCCGCCAGCGGGTTGCTCCACGACCTCCTGGCGGGCATCGAGGCGGAGTTGCCGCAGGCCGTGCGGTGGCGCCACCTGCTGCACGCCTCGCCCGAGCTGGGCATGGCGGAGGTGGCCACCGCCCGGCTCGTCACCGACGCCCTGCCGGTGTCGGCGACGCCGTTCGCCGGCACCGGGCGCATCGCGACCGTGGGCCCCGCCGACCGGCCCGTGGTGTGGGTCCGGGCGGAGCTCGACGGCCTGCCGATGACCGAGCAGACCGCCGCCCCGTACGCCGCGACCAACGGCCGGATGCACGCCTGCGGGCACGACGTGCACATGGCCGGCCTGCTGGCCCTGACGCGGGCCGCGCACCGGCTGGGCGCCCGGTTGCCCGCGCGGCTCGGGGCGGTGTTCCAGCCGAGCGAGGAACGCCACCCCTCCGGCGCGCTCGCCCTGCTGGCCGACGCGGCCGTCACGGCCGGCGTGTGCGCCGCGGTCGCCGCGCACCTGCACCCCGACCTGCCGTGGGGCAGTCTCGGCATCGAGCCGGGCGCGGTGAACGCGGCGGCGGACGCCGTCCACGTCGTCGTCACCGGCAAGGGCGGCCACGCCGCGTACCCGCACCGGGGCGTGGACCCGGTGCTGGCCCTGGCGCAGGTCGTCGTCGCCCTGCACGGCGTGGTGGGCCGCCGCGTCGACCCGCTGCACGGCGCCACCCTGACCGTCGGCATGCTGCGGGCCGGCACGGCGGAGAACATCATCCCCGACACCGCGGAGGCGCGGCTGACGATCCGCGCGCTCGACGCCGAGGACCAGCGGGCGCTGCGCGAGGCGGTGGAACGGGTCGTGACGCTGACCGCCCAGGCGCACGGCTGCACCGCGGCGATCGCGTACCCGAAGAGCGAGCCGCCCCTGGTCAACGAGCCCGCGCTCGCCGCGGCGGCGCGGGCCGGAGCGGCCGGGGCGGGGTTCGACCTGGCCCCGCCGTGGCGGTCCTGCGGTGGTGATGACTTCGCCCACTACGGCGCCCGGGTGCCGGCGCTGATGGTCTTCGTCGGGCTCCGCGACGCGCCGGGCTTCCGGCCGGCCGGCCTGCACGACCCCGCGTTCCTCCCGCCGGACGACAGCGTGGCGGCCGTGGCGCGGGCGCTCGCCGTCGCCTACCTGGCCGCGGCGCCCGCCGCGGTCACTCGGCCACCCGCCTGAACGAGACCACCGCGAAGATCTGGGACGCCGTCGGCAGGCGCCACTCCGACAGCTCGAACCCGTGCCGCTTGGCGACCTCGACCAGCTCGTGCACCGAATGCGCCTCCAACATGTCCCGGTTGCCGTCCAGGAAGCTGTCGGCGTGCACCTCCGGCAGGCCCTCCTCCACCATCCACGACCGCCACTCCTGGCGTACCTCGTCGGTGTCGCCCTCCGGGCCCAGGCCGAAGGAGTCGGCGAACACGAGGCTGCCGTGCGGGCTCAGCCGCACCGCGCACTCGGCGAAGAACCGCTCGGCGCTGCCGGCCGGCGTACGCTCGATCATGAAGTGGGTGATCAGCGAACCGAAGATCACGTCGTAGGTGAAGTCCGCCCGGACGTCCTTCCACGCCACCTGCCGCAGCAGCGTCACCTCGCCGCCGATGTTGCCCTTGCTCAACTCCGCCCGGGCCAGCATGCGCATCTGGTCGGCCCGGTCGACCGCGTGGTAATACTCCACCGGCGGCAGGTGCCCGAAGTTGGCGAACGGCTCGCTCAGCCGGGTGATCCACGGCCCGACCTGCGCGGTGAGGGAGCCGGTGCCGTACCCGATCTCCAGCAGCTTGACCGACCGGTTGGTGTGCTCCCGCACCCGGAGGATCTCCCGGGCGACCATCGCCGCGCACTCGCTGATGAGCTGGTTGTACGACGGGATCCAGCACCGCACGTGCTGGTCGTACCGGGCGAAGTACCGGCGGTTCCGGCGTTCGGTCTGGTGCGTCCAGTTCCGGCTCCAGGCGCCGATCTGGTGCGTCTCCAGCCAGAGCCGCTTGATGTCGAGGAAGTCCTGCCCCTGCTTCAGCTCGATCGCCCGGGACTGGACCGACGCGTAGTACTTCTCGGCGTTGCCGTACCGGTAGGCGTCGGTCTCCATCACGAAGAGCCGCCCGCCGTCCCGGTTCGGCCGGGAGCGGTACCCCCCGAACGCGTTGCCGGGCTGCACGAGGAGCAGGTGCCGGCCGACCGCGTCCCGGCCGAGGGGGTGTCGCAGGTGCGGGTCCAGGTCGCTGTCGGTGGCCAGGAAGATCCGGTAGTGCGGGTTGGTCATCAGGTGCTCGTTGAAGCTGTCGATGAGCGCCGCCAGCTCCGCCTCGCGCTCGAAGAACAGCCGCCAGTCCACCAGGAAGATGCGCTCGCTGCCGGGGTTGCTCAGCGGCTCCGGGTGCTCCATCTCCCACCACGCCTCGGTGCTGTCCGTGAGGTCGGCGATGGCCCGGAAGCGCATGTCGGTCCGCTCCTGGAGCGCACCGAACATCTGCACGTAGTAGTCCGAATCCGCGGCGATCACCGACGGCCCGCCCGAGCGCAGGTCTGCCGTCAGGGCGTTGACCAGCCCGTGGATCAGGTACAGGTGCGGGTGGTCCCCCGAGTAGTGGTTGGACATGTTCAACAGGTCGGCGACGAAGCCGCTCAGCGACCGCCGCAGCGCCCGGTGCCCGCCGCTGAACGACTCCCGTTCCAGGCGGTTGAGCAGCAGGTCGAGCTCCTCGCGGAGCTGGACGAACTTGGCCTCCTGGCCGACGTCCTTCGGGTACAGCAGGTACTTGGGGGAGCCGTAGTCGGCCGGCAGCTCGCGCGAATCCTCCTGCTTGAGCACGATGATCGGGAGGTCGGGGTACCGCGCGAAGCCCATCTCGAACGCCGGATTCGGCCGCTCGGTGCTGCCCTCCAGGATCAGCATGTCGGTGTCGCGGAGGCGCTCCTCGACCTCGTGGTTGATGTTGCGGTTGTGCGGCTGCTCGTTCCAGTCGTAGACCTCGTAATCCCTGGCCAGCAGGCTGGTCTTGACGATGTCGAGCGCCTTGTTCAGCGCGGCGGCGCCGTCGACCTGGCCGGACCACGCCAGGAAGACCCGGGGGCTGCCCATTCTGTGTTCTCCTCGTCAGCTCAGGACGGCGAGCACGGCCAGCACGTACACGCCCGCGATGATGCCGGGGACGAACTGTTCGATCGACGTGAGCGGCACGTAGCGCCGCCGACCGCCCCGCTGCCGCAACGCGGCCCACTCGGCCCGCGAGGGCGCCGCGGGGAGGCGCGCCTCCAGCGCCGCGATCACGAGATACTTCGACGCGTTCAGCTGCCGGTACGAGCGGACCAGGGCATACCAGGCCCCGCACAGGCCGAGCAGACCGACCAGCGGGACGAGTAGCCACGTGTCCGACCCGGCGGGGTCGACGCGCCAGGAGATGCCCAACGCCGTGAACGCGGCGGTGTTCACGGTGAGGAAGAAGCTGTTCGCGATCGCGCGCCGGGCGCTGATCCGGTCGGCCAACTCGAGGTACGTCTTGTACTGGTCCAGCACGGCCGCCCGGTACCGCTCGCCGGGCGACTCGTAATCCGCCGGAGAGATCTCGTTCCAGACGGCGTCGGCGACCGTCGCGGCCCGCGGGTCGTCGCCGTCCGCCATCGGCCCTCCTCCGCCCGTGATTCGCCCGGGTGCCGCGTCCTCGTGCGCGATACGTGGACCACAGTAGACCGCGGCGCCCAGTCGCGCCGCCGGGAACAGCACGGCTGGCCGCGGCGGATGGGCGAGGTGGCTGGCGGCCACAGCGAAGACGATGTGCGTACACCAGATTTGCTGTGGGCGTCGACCGCGACTGTGTCGTCCGGCCGCCACGCGCGGCCGCGTACGCAATCAGGGAGGCGTTTTCCCA
Source organism: Pilimelia sp. (assembly GCA_035634075.1). Classification (GTDB taxonomy): domain Bacteria; phylum Actinomycetota; class Actinomycetes; order Mycobacteriales; family Micromonosporaceae; genus DASQDS01. The sequence goes on from DASQDS010000176.1 coordinate 14,917, forward strand.
CCCCCGCGCGCTTGACGATGGTGCTCGGCGGCGTGACCGGCCGGTCGCGCCTTCCGCCGTCGCCGCACGTGAGGGGAAGCGCCGTGGGTACGCTCCTGCACCTTTTCGTGGCCTTGACCGTCGTCCTGCTCGCCGCGGCCGCCGGCCGGCGGCTCGCGCAGGCTGTCGGCCAACCGGCCGTCGTCGGCGAGATCGCGGTCGGCATGCTGCTGGCCCCGGCCGTCATCGCGGTCGCCGGCCGGGACACCTACGCCGCCGTGCTGCCGGACGGCGTGCACGAGGGCCTGCGCCTGTTCGGTCAGGCCGGGCTGATCCTCTTCCTCGTCGGCGTCGGCCACGAGCTGCGGCACTGGCCGGCGGGCCGGCGCGGCCCCGAGCTGGGCTGGTTTGTGGCCGGGGCGTTCCTGCTGCCGCTGTCGCTGGGCCTGCTCTTCGGCGCCTGGGTCGTCACCGCGGCGCCACCCGAGGTGCGCGGCGCCGCGCCGGCGCCGGGGCTCGTCCTGCTGATGGCCGTGGCCTTCGCGGTGACCGCCGTCCCGGTGCTCGCCCGGATCCTGCTGGAACGGCGCCTGACCACCACCCCGGTGGGCCGGCTGGCGATGACCGGGGCCACGATCATCGACGTCGCCGCCTGGCTGATGCTGGTCCTCGCCATCACGCTGGCATCCCGGGGCGGCCCCAGCGCCGTGCTGCGGGCCGGCGCCGTCCTCGCCGCCGGGCTGGCGCTCGCTGTCCTCGCCCGCCGGGCGCTGTCCACGGCGGTGGTGCGCCGCGGTTGCGCGACCGCGCCCCGGCTCGCCGCGATCGTCATCGGCGGCACCGGCCTGCTGGCCGCGACCCTCTCCGAGCACGGCGGGATGACCGCGATCTTCGGCGCGCTGCTCGTCGGCCTGGCGATCCCGGACGACGCCGGGGCGGCCCGGTGGTCGGCCGTCGTCGGCTGGGTGTCCCGGGTCGGCCTGGCGCTGGTGCCGGCGTTCTTCGTGGTGGCCGGGGCGGCCCTGCTCGCCGGGCCGGTCACCGGCGTGCCGTGGCTCCTGACCGCGGTCGTTGTCGCGATCGGCTGCGTGGGCAAGCTCGTCGGCAGCTACGTGGGCGCCCGGCTGGGCGGGCATCCGCCGTCCGTCGGGGCCCGGCTGGCCGTGCTGATGAACACGCGCGGCCTCACCGAGATCGTGGTGCTCCAGGCCGGCTACCAGGCCGGCATCCTGACCCGGGACCTGCTCCTCGCGCTCCTCGCCATGGCGCTGATCACCACCGCCATGACCGGGCCCCTGCTGTCCCTACTGGACCGGCGGGCCGCCCGGCGGGCCCCGGCGCCGGAGCCGACACCGGTCGCCGAGCCGGTGGGCTGACCCGGCCGCAACCGGGAGGACGTGAGGGGCCCGCGCGGCGGGCCACGATAAGCGCTTTGGAGGAGGATGACATGGCTGGTACGGATACCGCGGCGGCCGAGGTGAAGTACGTGCCCGTCGACCGGACGGTGCGGGACTACCTCGTCACCTGCTGCACGCCGCCGGACCCGGTGGTGGACCAGCTGGCCCGGCGCACCGCGGACCTCGGCCCCGACGCCGGCATGATGGTGCCCGTGGAGCAGTCGACGCTGCTGACCATGCTGGCCCGCCTGGTGGCCGCGACGACCATCGTGGACGTCGGCACGTTCACCGGGCTGTCGGCGTTGGCGTTCGCCCGCGGCCTGGCCCCCGGCGGGCGGGTGGTCAGCTGCGACGTCACGGACCGCTGGCTCGGCATCGCCCGGGAGCACTGGGAGCGGGCCGGCGTCGCGGACCGCATCGAATTCCGGCTCGGCCCGGCCGTCCGGACGCTCCGCGCACTCGCCGACGGTCCGCCGGTGGACCTGGTGTTCGTGGACGCGGACAAGATGAACTATCCGGCCTACTACCGGGCCGCGGTGCCGCTGCTCCGCCCGGGTGGCCTGCTGGTGGCCGACAACGTCCTGCTGGACGGCCACGTGGTGGACCCGCAGCGGGCCGAACCCGGCCTGCCGCGCCGCGCGGCCGAAACGCTGCGTGACTTCAACGCCTCGCTGGCCGCTGACGAGCGGCTGGACACGGTCATGCTCCCGGTCGCCGACGGCCTCACCATCGCGCGCCGCCGCTGACGGACCCGCCGACCCATCCGCCGCCGGCCCGATCCTGGGGCCGGCGGCATTCGGGTGTGGCCCTGCCCGGGCGCTGGATCCGTCCATTTCGGCTGCCTTTATTCGCCCGTACAGAATGTGTTTCCGCGGCGCAACCGGTGAGAAGGACTGCCCTGTTCAGCGTGTGACGATTCCCCGGTGACATCGGAGGGAAATGCGTCGGGACCCGGTCAGCCGGTGCTGTCCTGGGCGCAGCGCGGAATGTGGCTGCGGGAGCGGTTGTCGCCGCATTCGCCGGCACACCGAATCTGCCGCACCTACCGAATCCACGGGCCGTTGTCGGTGCCGGCTCTGCGGTCGGCGTGGCGCGCGGTCCGGGACCGGCACGAGATCCTGCGCAGCGTACTCGTCGAGGAGGCAGGGCGGCCCGTGGCGCACGTCAGCAGCGACGGGAGCGGCGCGTTCGCCGCCGTCGACCTCCGGCACCTGCCGCCCGCGGCCCGGCCGGCGGAGGCGGACCGGCTGTGCGCCGCCGCGACCACCGGGCCGCTCGACCCGGCAGCCGGGCCGCTGGCCCGACTCACCGTGGTCACCCTCACCGACGCCGACCACCGCGTCGTCCTGCTGCTGCACCGCACCGTCGCCGACGACCGGTCGGCCGAGATCGTGGCCGACGAGCTGTCCGGCTGCTACGCCCGCGTGGCGGGCGCCCGGCGCGGGCCGGCCCGCCCGCCGGGCCGGCCCACCCGCTACGCCGACTACGCGCGCTGGCAGCGCGGGCTGGAGGACACCGCCCGCTTCCGGCGCCTGCGCCAGTGGTGGACCGCGGCGCTGACCCCGCCGCCGCCCCCGATCGTCCTACCGGCCGACCGCGACCCCGCCGCAACCGCCGGCGACCCGCCCGCGCCGGCGGCGGTCGCGTCCGATGTGCTGCCCTTCGACTGGGGCCCGGGTACCCGCCGGCGCATCGACGCGCTGGCCGACGAGGTCGGCACGACGCCGTACGCCGTTCTGCTGGCCGCGTTCCAGACGCTGCTGCACCGGTACGGCGGCGCGTCGCGGGTGCCGGTCGCCGTGCCGGTGCCGGTGCGGCCGCGGCGGTACGCCGATGTCGTCGGGCCCTGCGACAACCTGCTCGTGCTCAGCGCCGACTTCGCGGGGGCGCCGACGTTCCGCCGGCTGCTCGCCCGGGTCGCCCGCACCGTGGCCGCCGCGCTGGACCGCCGGGACCTGCCGTTCCCGTACGCCGTGCGCGACCTCGACCTCCCCCGGGACCCGGCCCGGGTCCCGCTGGCCGGCGCGCTGCTGGTGGTCCGCGACGGCCCGGCCACCCCGCTGCGGCTCGCCGGCTGCGACGCGCGCCCGATGCACCCGGTGGCCGACCCGGTGGCCGCCGACCTGGCCCTCGTCGTCGGGCTGCCCGACCCCACGGTCGCCGGCGCGCTGGTCTACCGGGGCGACCTGCTCAGCCCGCCCGCCGCCGGCGCGCTGCTCGACCAGCTCCGCACGCTGCTGGAGGCCGCGCTGCGGGCGCCGGACACGACGGTGGACGCGCTGCCGCTGGACCCGGCCGAGCGCCGGTCGGCGACCGCGCGCACGGCCGATCGGCTCGCCGCCGCCCCCGTCGACGTGCGGGTCGACGAACTCGTCGCCCGGGTCGCCCGGCGGGACCCCGCGGCGCCGGCCGTGGCCACCGGCGATCGCGTGGTGTCGTACGGCGAGCTGGACCGCTGGTCGGCGGCGCTCGCAGCGGAACTGCGGCCGGTGGGCGTTGCCGGGGCGCCGGTGGCGGTCCGGCTGCCGGCGGGGCCGCTGCAGCTCGCCGCCTCGCTCGCGGTGTGGCGGGCCGGGGGTCAGCTGCTCTGGTCCGGCACCGGCGAGGCGGGGGAACGCGGGCGGGCCGTCCTGGCGGAGCTGCGACCCGCCTGCCTGCTGCGCGACGGCGCCGCGGCGGCGGACCCCCTGGCCGACTGGTACCGCGACGAGCTGGGCGGCCGGGTGATCGACCTCCGGGCCGAGGCCGGCGGGCCGGTGTCGGGGCCCGCCGACCGGCCGGGCGGTGCCGGCGAGCCGGCGTACGTGGCGTACACGTCCGGGTCGACCGGTCGGCCGAAGGGGATAGCCCAGACACACGGCGCGCTCGGCCAGTTCGTCACCTGGTTCGGCGGCGAGCTCGGCATCGGCCCCGGCTCCCGGGTCGCCCAGTGGGTCACCCCGGAACACGACCCCAGCATCTGCGAGGTGTTCGCCACGCTGGTGGCCGGCGGCACGCTGTGCCCCGTCCCGCAGCGGATCCGGGTGCACCCGGAGAAGCTGGCCGACTGGCTCGCCGCCGAGCGGATCACGTTCCTGCAGACCGTGCCGAGCTTCGCCCGGGAGTTGCTGCGGGCGGTCGCCGACCGGCGGCCGGCCGACCGGCCCACCGGGCTGCGCTGCCTGGCACTGATGGGAGAGGCGCTGCCCGCCGAGCTGGTGACCGCCGCGCGGGCCGTGCTGCCCGGCGCCCGGCTGGTCAACCTGTACGGCCCGACCGAGACGATCGCGGCGACCTGGCACGAGGTGACCGGGCCGGTCGACGGCACCGTCCCGATCGGCCGGCCGATCCCCGGGCGGCAGGTGCTGGTGCTCGACGAGCGGGACCGGGAGTGCCCGACCGGCGTCACCGGGGAGATCGTGATCCGCAGCCGCTACGTGGCGGCCGGCTACCTCGGCGACCCGGACGGCGGGCGCGCCTTCCGGCCCCCGGCCGACCGGCCGGCGGGGCGGTCGGCGGACGACCGGTGGTACCGCACCGGCGACCTCGCCCGCTGGCGCTGGGACGGCGTGCTGGAGTTCCGCGGGCGGCGCGACCACCAGGTGAAGCTGCTGGGCAACCGGCTCGAGCTCGCCGAGGTGGAGGCCGCCCTCGCGGCGCACCCCACCGTGGCGGAATGCGCCGTGCTGCCGGTGACCGACCGCGACGGGCTGGTGGTCCGGCTGGTGGCCTACGTGGTCCCGCGCGACCGATCCACATCGGACGCCGGGGCGTGGCGCGCCCACCTGCGCCAGCGCTTCGGCAGCGCGGTGCTGCTCGTCTCGTTCGACACGCTGGCGGGGCCGCTGCCCCGTACCGTCGTCGGCAAGATCGACCGCCGCGGCCTGGCGGCTGCCCGACCTGCTGACCTGGCCGCCGCGCAGCCGATGACCGCCGCCGAAGAGGCGGTGGCGGCGCTGTGGGCCGAGCTGCTCGGCGCGCGGCCGGCCCGGGCCGGCGACACCTTCTTCACCCTCGGGGGGCACTCGCTGCTGGTGCCCCGGCTCGCCCACCGGATCCGCGCCCGGTTCGGCGTCGACGTCACGCCGCGGGACCTGTTCGACAACAGCACGCTGGCCGGCATGGCTGCCCTCGTCACGGCGGCGGGTTCCCAGGACGGCACGGCACAACCGGATTCGACAGCCGTTGCGCTGTCGCCGACCTGATGGGAGTGAGCGAATTGACTGCGGTCGAGAGCACTCAGGCGGTCACCGTCGACGGTGCGTCGCTGGACATCGCCGCCGTCCGGCGAGTGGCGCACGACCGGGCGCCGGTCGAGGTGGCGCCGGAGGCGCTTGCCCGGGCGGCGAAGAACCGGCTGCTCTTCGAGGACATCGTCCGGCAGGACATCCCCGTGTACGGCGTGACCACCGGCTACGGCGAGATGATCTACATGCTGGTCGACCCCTCGAAGGAGGTGGAGCTGCAAACCAACCTGGTGCGCAGCCACAGCGCCGGCGTCGGCCCGACGTTCGGCGAGACCGAGGCCCGGGCCATCGTCACGGCCCGGTTGAACGCCCTGGCCAAGGGCCATTCAGCGGTACGGCCGGAGGTGCTGGAGCGGTTGGCGCTGTACCTCAACCTGGGGCTCACGCCGGCGATCCCGGAGATCGGGTCGCTCGGCGCGAGCGGTGACCTGGCGCCGCTGGCGCACCTGGCCAGCACCCTCATCGGCGAGGGCTACCTGGTGCGCGACGGTGCCCGGGTGCCGACCGGGCCGGTGCTGCGCGAGCACGGCATCCAGCCGCTCCAGCTGCGCTTCAAGGAGGGCCTCGCGCTGATCAACGGCACGTCGGCGATGACCGGCGTGGGCTCGCTGGTCGTCGGGCGGGCACTGGAGCAGGTGCGCCAGGCGGAGATCGTCACCGCCCTGGTGATCGAGGCGTTGCAGGGCTCCACCAGCCCCTTCCTCGCCGAGGGACACGACGTCGCCCGCCCGCACCAGGGGCAGATCGACACCGCGGCGAACCTGCGGGCGCTGATCCGGGGCAGCGAGCTCACCGTGGAGCACGCGCAGCTGCGCCAGCAGATGACCGACGGCAAGGAGACCGGCCGCAGCGTCCAGCGCACCCAGGTCTACCTGCAGAAGGCGTACTCCCTGCGGGCCATCCCGCAGGTGCTCGGCGCGGTCCGGGACACGCTCTACCACGCCACCGGCAAGCTCGACATCGAGCTGAACTCGGCCAACGACAACCCGCTGTTCTTCGAGGGCCAGGAGATCTTCCACGGGGCGAACTTCCACGGCCAGCCGATCGCCTTCGCGATGGACTTCGTGACGATCGCGCTGACCCAGCTGGGCGTCCTGTCCGAGCGGCGCACCAACCGGCTGCTCAACCGGCACCTCAGCTACGGCCTGCCGGAGTTCCTGGTGCAGGGCGACCCCGGGCTGAACAGCGGCTTCGCCGGCGCGCAGTACCCGGCGACGGCGCTGGTCGCGGAGAACCGCACCATCGGCCCGGCCAGCACGCAGAGCGTGCCGTCCAACGGCGACAACCAGGACGTTGTCAGCATGGGCCTGATCTCGGCCCGCAACGCCCGCCGGGTGCTCGGCAACAACCAGACCATCCTGGCGGTGGAGCTGCTCGCCGCCGCCCAGGCGGTGGACCTGGCCGACCGGTACGCCGGCCTGAGCCCCGCCGGCAAGGCGGCGTACGGGCTGGTGCGGTCGCTCGTGCCGACCCTCGACCGGGACCGCTTCATGGCCGACGACATCGAGACGGCCGCCGCGGCGCTGACCCGCGGCGACCTGCTCGCCGCCGTCACCGACACCGTCGAGCTGCGCTGACCGTCCACGAGACCGACCGGGCATCCCGATCCGCTGCCGACCCCGGCGTTCGCGCGCCGGGGGACGCGGCGGATCGGGCCTAGTTGTGGGAGCTGATTCATGAGAGTGCTGGTAACGGGCGGGGCAGGGTTCATCGGCTCGGAATTCGTCCGGGCCACGCTGGGCGGGGAGCTGCCGGGGTTGGCCGGCTCCCACGTGACCGTGCTCGACGCCCTGACGTACTCGGGCAATCCGCGGAACCTGGCCCGCGTCGCCCGCAGCCGCCGCTACCGCTTCGTCCACGGCGACATCTGCGACCCGCGGATCGTGGACGACGCGATGGCCGGGCAGGACGTGGTGGTGCACTTCGCCGCCGAGTCCCATGTGGACCGCTCCGTCCGGGGCGGCGCCACCTTCGCCCGGACGAACGTGCTGGGCACGCAGGTGCTCCTGGAGGCCGCCCTGCACCACCGGGTCGGCCGCTTCGTGCACGTCTCCACCGACGAGGTGTACGGGTCCATCCGGCAGGGCTCGTGGTGGGAGGGGACGCCGCTCGACCCGAACTCGCCGTACGCGGCGACGAAAGCCGGCTCGGACCTCGTCGCGCTCGCCTGGCACCGGACCCGCGGGTTGGACGTGGTGGTCACCCGCTGCACCAACAACTACGGCCCGTACCAGTACCCGGAGAAGATGATCCCGCTGTTCGTGACCAACCTCCTCGACGGCCGCCCGGTGCCGCTCTACGGTGACGGCGCCAACGTGCGGGACTGGTTGCACGTCTCCGACCACTGCCGGGGCATCCAGCTCGTGCTGGCGGGCGGAAAGCCGGGCGAGGTCTACCACATCGGCGGCGGCACCGAACTGTCCAATCGGGACCTCACCAGCCGCCTGCTCGCGACGTGCGGCGCCGGTTGGGACATGGTGGAGCACGTCCCGGACCGGCCCGGTCACGACTTCCGCTACTCGCTGGACATCTCGAAGATCAGCGAGGAGCTCGGGTACCGGCCGCTGGTCGGGATCGAGGAGGGCCTGGCGGCCACGGTCGAGTGGTACCGCGACAACCGCGCCTGGTGGGAGCCGCTGAAGAACGGCGTCCTCCCCGCCCGACCCGCCTACGCGGCGGCGTAGTCGCCGCCGGGTGGCGCTGTGAGCGCCTATTGAGCTGAGAGCACAGACGACTCACCCCGGTGCCGGTCCGTCCGCCGTCCGCCGTCCGCCGTCCGCCGCGTCGACGGCGACGGCGGCGGCGGCGGCGCGCCGGCTGTCAGGGTTTGGCTGGACGGCTATCCGGGAGAAGACTGCGCCCGTTCCGCACCGCTGGTTGATTGGGTGCCGGCAGGTTCCGTCGACTCGAGGAGAGCGTCATGACCCGCATCGGCCGCATCGTATTCGCCGTGGCAGGCCTCGGCACCCTGATCTACACGATCGGCGCCCCGCACATCAGCGGCGGCTGAGGCGCCCCATGGCAGCGCTGGTGTTGGCCCCGCTGCTCGGCGGCGTGCTCGGCGGGTACGCATTCGGCGGCCGGCTGAGTCGACTGATCCGGACCGGGATCCGGGCGGTGTGGCTGCTCTGGCTGGCGGCCGGTCTCCAACTCGTGCACTTCGAATGGCGTACCGCGCGGACCGTAGCCGAGGCGGCCCTCGGGACATCCCTTCTGGCGCCGATATTCGGGCTCGTGGGCGCATGGCTCGTGGTCAATATGGTGCGCCGCCCTCGGGCGGTCCAGGCGGCCGCGGCGCTCATCCTGGTCGGTGGCGGGATGAACGCCGCCGCGATCGCGGTGAACGGGCGGATGCCCTTCGCGGAGTCGGCGGTCCTGTCGGTCCAGCCGCCGGCGGATCGGCAGGCCGGGGCGCGGGAGTCGCCCAAACACGTCGCCGCGGACGCCGACACGAGGCTGTGGTGGCTCGGCGACGTCATCCCCGTGGCACCGATCCGCAAGGTGGTGAGCGCCGGCGACCTCGTGCTCCTGGCCGGCGTCGCCGCGCTGATCGCCGCCGCGATGCGGGAGCCGGCCGGCCGCCGCCCCACCCGCCGCCCGGGAGGCCATGGCGCCAAGCCCGGCTGTCGATGTCCCGGCGGCGTCCGGCGACCCGGTTGAGAGCGTCAACGCTCTCAGCTCAATAGGCGCTCACAAGCGGGGTGGCGGTTGGGTGCCGCGGCACGGCGCGGCGCGGCGCGGCGCGGCACGGATCAGGTGTGCACCAGTGGCGACGGTGCCGGGGCGGCGGCGGGGCGGCGCGACTGGCGGAGGATCCGGAGGAGCAGGCTCGGGCGCATGAGGGCCTGGGGCGGGTCGACGAGGCCGGCGACGCGGAAGAACGCGCTGGTCACCGCGCCGTCATGGGCGGCGGCGGCGTGCAGGCGCGCCAGGTAGGCGTTGCCCGCGCGGACGCGGAGCGTGCGGGCGCCCTGGACGCCGGGGAACGCCAGGTCACCGCCGGCCGAGACGTCCCAGGGCGAGTCGATGAGCGGGGCGATGGCGCCGAAGAACCGGCGCGGCTCCGGCGGCGTGCCGCGGCGCAGGAGGTCCCGCAGGGCGACCGCCTCCAGCGCCGCCACGGTCATGCCCTGGCCGTAGACCGGGTTGAACGAGGACACGCCGTCGCCGATGACCAGCAGGCTGTCCGGGAAGCGGCGCAGCCGCTCGTACCGGCGTCGCACGCTGGCCGGGTACCGGAACGTCACCGGCTCGTCGACCGGCTCCGCGTCCCGGACGGCCGCATAGATCTCCGGCGCCGCCAGCGTCTTGACGAACGCCAGGAAGCCCTGCTCGTCCGTGGGCGGGTGGTCGCCGAGGAGCCCGGTGAGGGAGAGCTGCGACGTCCCGTCGTGGAGCCGCGGGAAGAAGGCGCCGCGCGGGTTCGCCGGTGAGGCGACCGGGTTGATGGACAGGTCCGTGCCGTACGGATCGCTGTTGAGCCGGTAGTGCCGGGTGGTGTATGCGAGGTCGACCTTGGTGCGGTCCTCGTGCGGCCGGTCGTACCCCAGCTCGGTCAGCCACGCCGGCGTGCGCGAGCCGCGGCCCGTGGCGTCGACCACCAGGTCGGCGGCCAGCGTCTCCTCGACGCCGCCGTCCTCCTCGGGCTGGACGCGGACGCCGGTGATCCGCCGGTGGTCGGCGGTGGCGCACAGGCCGCGGATGCTGTGGCGCTCCAGGAACCGGACGTTGGGCAGCGCCGCGACCCGGGCCCGCACGTGGGCCTCGAGCATCGGCCTGGTGGCCGAGACGCTGGTCAGCCCGCAGTCGGCCGGCTGCAACCGGCGGCCGTTGACGTACCAGCGGAGGTTGCCGGCGAGGTCGCCCACCGGGACGCCCGCCGCGATGAACTCGGCCTGCAGGCCGGGGAACAGTTCCTCCAGGATCTGCTGCCCCCGGGCCAGCAGCGCGTGCGCGTGCCGGCCCTGGGGGACGCCCCGGCGCGGGCCCTGGACGCCGGTCAGCCGGTCCCGGTCCACGACGAGGACCTCCCCGTACGCCTCGGCCAGCACCCGGGCGGCCAGCAGGCCCGCCATGCCGCCGCCGAGAACGACTGCCCGCTCTCCGATGTGGACGCCCATTTCGGTCCTCCTCCACAGGTGATCTGCGCAGGCATCGTCACATCCGGCCGGTGGCGGGGCCGTCTCCTTGCTTGCCCGCAAGCGGGAAGACGCAGCGCCGCGCGGCCTCCAACTACCGTCGAGCCCCGGGTGGCCACCCCAGCACCGCAGACCCATGGACGATTGGGCAGCCATGCGACCGTACAAAATCAATGTCCCGCAAGCCCACCTCGACGACCTGCGCCGCCGCCTCGCGGACACCCGGTGGCCCGCCGACCCGCCCGGGCCCGCGTGGGAACGCGGCGTGCCCGCCGGCTACCTGCGCGAGCTGGCGGAGTACTGGCGGACGTCCTACGACTGGCGCGCGGCCGAGGCCCGCCTCAACCGCCACCCGCAGTTCGTCACCGACATCGACGGCGTTCCCGTGCACCTGCTGCACGTCCGGTCGCCGGAGCCGGCCGCGACGCCGCTCCTGCTCACGCACGGCTGGCCCGGCTCGGTCGCGGAGTTCCTCGACGTGATCGGGCCGCTGACCGACCCGCGGGCGCACGGCGGCGACCCGGCGGAGGCGTTCCACGTGGTGATTCCGTCCATCCCCGGCTTCGGGTTCTCGGGCCGGCCGAGCGAACCGGGCTGGGGCACCGGCCGGGTGGCCGGGGCCTGGGCGACGCTGATGGCGCGCCTGGGGTACGACCGGTACGTCGCCCAGGGCGGGGACGCGGGCGCGGTCATCTCGCTCGCCCTCGGCCGGCTGGACGCCGAGCACGTCGCCGGCGTCCACGTGAACATGCTGATGACCTTCCCGTCCGGCGACCCCGCCGAGCTGGCCGGCCTGGGCGAGGCCGACCTGGCCCGGCTCGACCGGCTGGCCCGCTTCGACCGGGAGCTGTCCGGCTACATGAAGCTCCAGTCCACGCGGCCGCAGACACTGTCCTACGCGCTCACCGACTCGCCGGTGGGCCAGCTCGCGTGGATCGTCGAGAAGTTCCGCGAGTGGACGGACGCCAAGTCGGTGCCCGAGGACGCCGTCGACCGGGACCTGCTGCTCACCATCGTCACGACGTACTGGCTGACCGGCACGGCCGGGTCGTCCGCGCAGCTGTACTCCGAGGACGCCGCCAGCCTCCGCCGCCTCGGCGCCGGCGGGCCGCCGGCGCCCGGCGTGCCGGTGCCCGTGGGCGTGGCGGTGTTCCCGCACGACATCTTCCTGCCGATCCGCCGGCTGGCCGAACGCGACCTGCCCACGCTCACGCACTGGACGGAGTTCGACCGCGGCGGCCACTTCGCCGCGCTGGAGGAGCCGGACCTGTTCGTCGCCGACGTCCGGTCGTTCGCCCGCGCACTGCGCTGACGCGCGCCGCCCGGCGTACCCACGAAGCCCCCCGGTCGACGGTGTCGGCCGGGGGGCTTCGTGTTCTGCTGTGCCGGGGCTCAGTCAGTCGCGGAGCAGGTCGCCGCGCAGCCGGCGCAGCGAGTCGAACGAGTCGAGGTCGGGCACCCGCCAGCCGTCCAGGTCGTACTCCGCCAGGCAGTCGTCGACGAACGCCTTGTAGGAGGACAGCTCCCCGCCGGCGGTCTGGGCGGCGAGCAGCTCCACGCGGGTGTTCTCGTGGTTGCCGGCGTAGTTGCGCTCGTAGAGCTCGTGCCGGCCGCCGAACACGGAGCCGACCGCGTCCCACAGCAGCTTCATCAGCTTCACCCGCGCGACGGCGTCGGCGCCGTGCGAGCCGCGGACGTACTTGTCGAGGTACGGGCGGATCTCCGGGTTCTTGAAGTCCTCCGCGCTCGAGTTGACGTAGATGAGCCCGCTGGCGATGTCCTGCAGCGCGATCTCCCGGATCCGCGGGTAGCCGATCTGCATGAACCAGCGGTACGCCATGCCGTACTGCGGGTTGGGCAGCAGCGCGCCGTTGCGCCACGGCACCGGGTTGCGGGCCGCGGCGTCGGACAGCCCCCAGAAGAGGTTGCGCCAGGCCAGCACCTCGCCGAGCCGGCTCTGCACGCCCCGGAAGTCGCCGGTGCCGGTCATCTCGACCGCCTTGGCGAGCAGCCCGGCCAGGAACTCCAGCTTCACCGCGAGGCGGGTGCAGCCGTGGAAGGTGAATCGTTCCGAGAAGCCGGACTTCCCGGTGAACAGCTGGACCTTGCCGAGGTCGCCGTAGATGAACACGTTCTCCCACGGAATGAGGACCTTGTCGAGCACGAGAATGGTGTCGTTCTCGTCGAGCCGGGACGACAGCGGATAGTCGAACGGGCTGCCCATGGCGGCGGCGGTGGCGCCGTAGGAGGGCCGGCAGATCAGCTTCATCCCCGGCGCGTCCATCGGCACGGTGGCCACCAGGGCGAATTCCTTCTTGCGTACGGGCACACCGTAGTGGGCGATGAAGGTGTGGTGGGTCAGCGCCGAGGCGGTGGCGACCACCTTGGCGCCGCTCACCACGACGCCGGCGTCGGTCTCCTTCTCCACGTGGACGAAGACGTCCTTCACCTCGTCCGGCGGCCGGCTGCGGTCCACCGGGGGGTGGACGATCGCGTGGTTCCAGTAGAGGACCTTCTCCTGCGCCTCCCGGTACCAGCGCCGGGCGTTGTCGGCGAAGGGCTCGTAGAAGTCGGCGTTCGCGCCGAGGGTGCCCAGGAACGACGCCTTGTAGTCGGGGCTGCGCCCCAGCCAGCCGTAGCTCATCCGCGCCCAGGTGGCGATCGCGCGCTGGTCGGCGACGAGGTCGTCGACGCTGCGCGCGGTCGTGAAGAACCGGTGCGTGTACCCGGTGCCGCCGCTGTCTACGGGCGCGGTGAGCAGGGGTCGCGTCGCCGGGTCGTGCAGCGCGTCGTACAGCCGGGCCGTCATCCGGATCGGGTTGCGGAACGCGGGGTGCGTGGTCACGTCGGCGACCCGGTCCCCGTAGATGTAGATCTGCCGGCCGTCCCGCAGCGACTCGACGTACTCGTCGCCGGTCAACGGACGGGTGGCCAGGCCGTTGGTCGCGGCGGAATCACCAGGCATTCGGTGGCCGGTCATCGCGCGTATTCCTCCAGGGGCGTCGATGGAAGCCGAGGATCGATTCAGCATGTCGCCAACAAAGCGGGGGCGACAAGACGGCCCGGCCGAGACCGCATTCCTGGAGAGGCTGCCGCCATTTCCCACCGGACGCCTTCGGACGCAACGCAGAAGACGCGGGCCGGCCCGGCCGGATGCCATGGTCGGATCTGCTGCTCTGGCGACACGAGTCCGAGGAGGATTTGGTGCTGACCGTCGATGTACCGACCCGAGAGGAACTGGTCCGCCGCGTCCGGGACCTGGCTCCGACAGTGCGCGGAAACGCGCAGTGGGCGGAGGAGAACCGCCGGATCCACGACGACTCCATCGCCGCGCTGGCCGACGCGGGGATCTTCCGGCTGCGGGTGCCCGCCCGCTTCGGCGGCTTCGAGTGCGACACCCGCACGCTGGTGGACGTCGCCAGCGAGCTCGGCGCCGCCGACGGGGCCACCGCGTGGACCGCGGCGGTCTACTGGATCCCCACCTGGATGGTCGGGCTGTTCCCCGAGGACGTGCAGGCGGAGGTGTTCGCCACGCCGGACGTCCGCGTCTGCGGGACCCTGTCCCCGACGGCCATGGCGACGCCGGTGGACGGCGGGATCACCGTCCGGGGCAACTGGAAGTTCGTCAGCGGCGCCCTGCACAGCCACTGGCAGGAAATCGTGGCGATCCAGCTCGACCCGCAGGGCGAGCCGATGCCGATCCTGGCCCTGGTGCCCATGTCGGACCTGCGGGTCGTCGACGACTGGCACACGTCGGGACTGCGCGGCACCGGCAGCGTCAGCACGGTCGCCGAGGACGTCTTCGTGCCGCAGCAGCGCGTCCTGCCGCTCGGGGCGGTGCTCCAGGGCGGCGGCGCGGGCATCCACCGCGCGCCCCTGCTGCCCGTCGCCGCGGCGTCGTCGGTGGGCACGGCCATCGGGCTGGCCCGGGCCGCCCGGGCCGAGTTCTTCGAGCGCCTGCCCACCCGGAAGATCGCGTACACGGACTACGCCAGCCAGGGCGACGCGCCGCTGACCCACCTCCAGGTGGCCGACGCGGCCATGAAGGCCGACGAGGCCCAGTTCCACGCGGAGCGGCTGGCCGGCGAGGTCGACGCGAGGTGCGCCGCCGGGACGCCGTGGACGGTGCTGGAGCGGGCCCGGGCGCGCGCCGACCTGGGTGCCACCTGCCGCCTGGCCAAGCAGAGCGTGGACATCCTGGCGGCCGCCAGCGGCGGTTCCTCCATCTACCAGGACATGCCGATCCAGCGGATCGCCCGGGACGTGCAGGCGATCAACCTGCACGCCTTGATGAACCCGGACACCAACGCCGAGCTGTACGGCCGGGTGCTGTGCGGCCTGGCGCCCAACACCCACTACATCTGACCGGCCGTCCCGCTCCGCCCGGCCGTCCCGCTCGATGGAAAGGACCAGCACCATGACAGTCACGATCGCTCCTACCGCGTCCGGCCCCACGTCCGGAGACCAGGCCGCCGTCGCCGCCCTTCCGCAGCGGGTCGTGGCGGCCTGGGCGGAGCACGACGCCGAGGCGTTCGCCTCGGTGTTCACGGAGGACGGGACGCTGATCCTGCCCGGCCTCTACCTGAAGGGCCGGGACGCGATCCGGGACCACATGGCCGCCGCGTTCGCCGGTCCCTACCGGGGGACCCGGGTGACCGGGCAGCCCATCGACATCCGGTTCTTCGGCCGGGACACCGGCATGCTGATCACCCTGGGTGGGGTCCTGGCCGCCGGCGCGACCGAGGTCGCCCCCGCCCAGGCCATCCGCGCGTCCTGGCTGGCGGTCCGGCAGGACGGCCGCTGGCAGCTGGCCGCGTACCAGAACAGCCCGCGCTAGCGCCCGGCCATGAAGGCCCTGGTGCTGGCGGGCGGCTCCGACGCGCGCCTGCGCCCGTTCAGTTCCTCGATGCCGAGACAGCTGATCCCGGTGGCGAACCGGCCGGTGCTGGAGCACGTCCTGCTGGCCGTCCGGGACCTGGGCGTCACCGATGTGGGCATCGTCGTCGAGGGCCGGGTGGGGCAGATCGCCACTGTGATCGGCGACGGCGGGCGGCTCGGCCTGCAGGTGAGCTACCTGCGCCAGGACGGGCCGCGCGGCCGGGCGCACTGCCTCACCGTGGCGCGCGATTTCCTCGGCGACGACGACGCGGTCGTGCTGTTCGGCGACAACCTGGTGCCGGGCGGCCTGGCGGAGATCGCCGCGGGCTTCCGGCGGGACCGGCCCGCGGCGCGGCTGGCCGTCCAACGGGCGGCCCGGCCGCAGCGGTTCGGGGCGGCCGAGGTGGACGGCGCGGGG